>JAKAUF010000235.1 GCA_021827785.1 Acidobacteriota bacterium
TTTCCCGCTGGCGAGCATGCGCCACGCGCATTACGCCTGGTGCCCGGGGCGGGACTCGAACCCGCACGTCCCTTTCGAGACCCGGGATTTTAAGTCCCGTGCGTCTGCCGATTTCGCCACCCGGGCGGCGGGCTTGTAACGCTAGTTTACCGGCGATCCCGCCGACTGCCCCACTTCCTTGGATCGCGGACGGCCCGGGCCGGCCCGCGGCGCCGCCGTCCGCGAAGCGGCCGCCCGTTGCAGCAGCTCGGCGGCATGGCGGCGGGCCGCCGGGGTAACCGCCCCCGCTAACATGCGAGCAATCTCCTCGACCCGCTCGGCGCCCGCCAAGGGTGTCAATTGGGTCACCACCCGATTCCGTTGCGGTGTTTTCTCAACGCGCAGGTGGCGATCGGCGTGGCTGGCGATCTGGGCGAGATGCGTCACGCACAGCACTTGATCGCGCCGGGCCAATGCGGCCAGTTTTTGCCCCACGGCTTCGGCGGCGCGCCCGCCGATGCCGGCATCAATTTCGTCAAACACGCGGGTGGGAGGCGGACCCGCTGACTGGGCCGCCTGGCGCGCCAGCGCCGCGGTTTCGAGGGCGAGCAGCAGGCGGCTGCGCTCCCCGCCCGAGGCGATGCGATCGAACGGCAGCAGCGGCTCGCCCGGGTTGGTCGCGGCGAGAAAGCGGATATGATCCCAACCCGCCGGCCCCCAGGCGCCGACAACCGGGGTTTCGTCCGCGGCGTGGGCAAACGCGATCTCCAGGCGAATCTTCATGGCCAAATCCGCCGCCTCAAGGGCCACTTGATCCTGGAGCCGGCGGGCCTCGGCGCGGCGCCGAACACTGCGCGCATGCGCCAGTTCCCGGTATGCCGCCTCGGCGCGCCGCCACGCGCTTTCCGCGTCCCGGCGCCATTCCTCATGCCGCTCGATGCGGTCCAACTTGGCGTCCAGTTCCTGGGCATAGGCGAGGACGGCGGCCAGATCGGGGCCGTATTTCCGCTTGATCCGATCCAGCGCGACGAGCCGCTCCTGCACCTGCGCCAGGCGGTCCGGCGCCGCATCGGGTGGCTCGAGCCAATCCCGTAACTGCGCCGCAACGTCCGTCGCCTCGATGCGCAGGGCCTCCAACCGCGCGGCCAGCGCCTCCGCCGCGGGCTCCATCCGGCCCAGATCCTGGACCTGCCGTTGCGCGGCCTTCAAGGCGACGATGACAGCGCTCGGATCGTCATACAGAAGAGCGTAGGCCGCGGATGCGGCGGCGCCGATCTTTTCGGCATTGGCCAAGCGGCGCTGCTCAGCGCTCAGTTCGGCGTCCTCACCGGGCCGCGGCGCGACGGCGGCAATATCCTGCCGCTGAAAGCGCCACAAATCCGCCTCCCGCTGGCGCTCCTGGTCCTGCCGCAGCCCGTCTTCCAGCTGGCTGCGCGCGGATTGCCAGGCCGCGTAGGCCGCGGCTAAAGCCTCCAGATCCCTGCCTTCGGCCACCGCGGCGTCGAGCCGGACCAACTGCGCCGCCGGCGCCCAACCCGCCAGCGCCTCATCCTGGGCATGGACCTGCGCGAGCCACGGCGCGAGGCGTCGCAATAGGGCCACGGTCGCTGGTTGATCATTCACCCAAACGCGACCACGGCCGCCGACTTCACGCCGGATCAAGACCTCCCCGGCTGCCGCTAACCCCAATTCCTCCAAGACGCGATCCAGCGCCGCCGACCCGGCCGCGAAAACGCCTGCCAAGCTGGCACGGTCTTCGCCCGCGCGCACAGCGCTGGTCTCCGCGCGCTGACCCAAAAGCAGTGCGAGCGCATCCACCACGATGGACTTCCCCGAGCCGGTTTCGCCGGTCAACACGTTCAGTCCGGGCGCAAACTCCACGGTCAAGTGGTCAATCAGGGCGTAGTTTTCGATGTGCAACGACAACAACATGGCGGCTTCTGGCAAGCATAGCGGCAATCCACCAGCGGCGTGGGAGTTGAACCTGGGCCACCGCTGCCGGTTCCCCGCCGTGGACCCGGCCCGGGCCGCGGACAAACCGAAACGGAGCCAGGCCGGATACCGTCAAATCCTCTAGCGGGCACAGGTGAAAACCTAGGTTCATGGGCCTCTCCGGAGGGTTCGGCGAGGTTCGTAATGTGCTAGCGTAATTGGTTAAATCGCGGGAATTTAGGAGCCGAATTGTCGCTGCTTTCCGGGGTAATGACCAGCGTCGTTGGGGGAGGGGCGGTGTCGCAGATGATCGCGACATCGGGACCGACGGTGCGCATCGTGTTGCTGATTCTGCTGGGATTTTCGCTCCTGAGTTGGGCGATCATCCTGCAAAAATGGGCGGCCTTTCGCCGCGTCCGCACCCAGATGCGGCGGTTTCTGCGGGCCTTTCGCAAAGCCCGTGCGCTGCCGGAAATTAGCGCCGCGGCGGACAGCTTTCGTCCCTGCCCGCTGGTGGAGGTTTTCGAATCCGGATACGAGGAATTCACGCGGCAGTTCACCGGCGGGGGGCCGCGCAACCTGGAGGCCGTCAACCGCGCCTTGAAGGCGGAAAGCACCGAGCAAGTGACGCTCTTGGAGCGACGGTTGGGCTGGCTGGCCACCACGGCGGGCGCTTGCCCGTTCATCGGCCTGTTCGGGACCGTCTGGGGAATCATTGACGCGTTTCACGCGCTGGGGACCGAGGGCGCAGCCACGCTTCGGGCGGTCGCTCCGGGCATTGCCGAGGCGTTGATCACCACCGCGGCGGGTTTGGCGGCGGCCATTCCCGCCCTCATCGCCTATAACGCCTACGTCAACCAGGTCAAGGAGATGGCGGCGCGCACCGACGAGTTCGCGCTGGAGTTTTTGAACCAGGCGGAATCACAAGCGACGGCGCACGGAGCGAGACAGGAACCCGTCCTGCGCGGCTAGGAACGCGAGATGGCATTTACCGCACCCGACGGCCGAACACGGAGCGCGCTGGCGGACATCAACGTCACCCCGCTGGTGGATGTGATGCTGGTGCTGCTGGTGATCTTCATGATCACCGCGCCCGTGATTCAATCCGGCATCCAGGTTTCCGTTCCGTTCACCCACAATACCCGCATTCTGCGCAAGCAACGCATGGTCGTCACCGTGGACCGGGCGCAGAATGTGTACATTAACGATCGGCTGGTGAACATCCACGCGCTGGCGGCGGAGCTAAAAGCGCAGTTGCCCAAGGGCGCGGCGGAACGGGTCATCTACGTGCGCGCCGACCGGCACGTGCCCTGGGGAGCGCTGGCGCAGGTGATGGACGCCATCAAACAGGGCGGCCTCAAGCAGGTCAGCCTGGTGACCCAGCCGTATACGCGCTGATGCCCGCGGCCCACCATGCGTCTGCGCGATGACAATCCCAGTGGAGAATCCCTGCGCGGAGGATTATGGCTTTCCGTGCTGGGGCACGTGGCCATAGCGGCGCTGGTGATCTATGGCGCTGGCCTCTTCCCTGCCCCGGACATCGGTGGCCAACACCCAGGCGGAGCGGGGGAAGGAACGATCATCGCCAAAATGGTGGCCAAGGTTCCTGGCGGCGTGGTGCCGATGCCGTCGCCCACGGACGTGGTCACGAAGAACCGGCTGGCGAACAACAACCCCGGAGTCACGGTGAGCCGGCCCAAGCCGCAACTGGCGCCGATTCCCCATTCCATTCCGCTTCCCGTGCGCCGGCGGCCGCATTTCAAGCCCAAGGACTTGGCCAAGCAAATGGCCGAACGGCAATTGCGGGAATTGGCCCGTGCGAACCCACCCAAACACCCGAACCACCGGGTTGCTTACGGCGCCGGGGGCGCGGCTTCGTTTAGCTACAGCATGACCACCGGGGTGGGCGGCGGGGGCGGAATGGCCTTTGGCGACGCCAGCTTTGGGCATCTCTACACCGGCTGGATCAATCACCTGCGCGACCGATTGGCCTATTACTGGAACATGCAGAATCGGAGTTCCTCGATACCCGTGGGGCGATTGGTATACGTCGAGTTTTCAGTGGATCGGGCGGGACATATCTCGGACATCCAATTTTCGCGGCGCAGTGGCATCCCCGCCTTGGACGCCATGGCGCTGCACGCGGTGCAACAAATGGCGGCCTCGGAGACGGATCCCCTGCCTCCCTCCTACGCCCATTCCAGCTTGCAAGTGCGCGTCTCCTTTGAATTGCAATGAACATGAATCCCTTCACCCCGCGCGGGTGGCGCATGCACCCGCTCCTTCGTTCCGTTCTCGCCGCCGGCACGGTACTGGCATGCGTGGCCGGCTTGGCGGCGGCGCCGCCGCAGGTGACCATCGCGATCACGGGCGCCAAAAAGCTGCGGCTGGCGCAACCGGTGTTTCGCCTGCTGTCGCCGCCCACCAGCAGCCATCAGGCATTGCAAACCACCTTCGACTCGGTGCTGTGGAATGACCTCTATCAGTCGGGGTTAGTGATCATGGTCAGCCGCAGCTTCTATCCGCAGCAGCAGCCGTCCACCCCGCAGGATTTGCCGGCGGCGCAGCTGACCGTCTGGAGCCAGCAGCCCACCACCGCGCAGCGATTGGTGTTTGGCAACATTCAGGTGGCCAATCATTTGCTGCGGATCGAGGGCTACCTCTACAACATCACCGACCCGCAGCAACCGTTCATGATCGGCAAGCGGTATACGGACCAGGCCACGCCGGCCGCCGCGCGCGAGATCGCGCATGAGTTCGCCGACGCCATCATCCAAGCCCTGGGCGGGGGACCCGGAATCGCGCAGAGCAAGATCGCCTTCATCAGCAATCGCAGCGGACACAAGGAGATCTGGCTGATGGATTACGACGGCCACGGCCAGCACCAGATCACCCGGCTGCAAAGCATCTCGTACTCGCCGCGGCTGTCTCCCGACGGCAGCAAGATCGCCTTCATGAGCTTCGCCAGCGGACGGCCCGAGATCCGCATTTATTCGCTGCTGACGCACCGCTACCTATACTTTCCGCATTTTGGCGGCACCAACGCCACGCCCGCCTGGTCTCCGGACGGCTCGCATCTGGCGTTTTCCTCCTCGATGCACGGCGGCTACATGGAGATCTATACGATTCGCGCCAACGGCACCCACCTGCGGCAATTGACCTTTTCCCATTCCGTGAACATGGCGCCGGTCTGGAACCCGAAAACCGGGGCCCAGTTGGCGTTCGAAAGCGACCGGACGGGACTGCCGCAGATCTACACCATGGACTCCGACGGCACCAACCAGCGGGACATTACTCCGACTGGCTACGCGGTCAGCCCCTCCTGGTCGCCCAACGGGCAAGCCCTGGCCTTCTCCTGGCGGCGGAACGGCCAGGGAGAAGAAAACGCCGGCGGCTATGACATCTATATTTTCAATTTGGCCGATGGGTCCTATACTCAGTTGACTCATAATGGTCTGCGCAATGATTTCCCTAGCTGGGCGCCGGACGGCCGCCATTTGGTCTTCGCCTCCGGCAGCGGTCGGCATTGGCAGCTGTTCACCGTGTTGGCGGACGGTTCCGATCCGACCCAGTTGACCTTTGCCGGCAGCAATACCATGCCGAACTGGTCCTGGCACTGAAGGTACGGTTTCGTCGTCGAGCGCGAGCCAGGCGGCGAGGTTTTGAAACGCACATCTCTCACGATACGTCTCACTCACACCCTATGGCGACGCACTGCCATTCACTTGGTTCACCACGGAGGAATCCGATGTCCCATGCCCGCTCACGCTACCTACTCACATTGGTAGGGGCGCTCGCAATGATGATGGTTCTGGCCGGCTGCAAGCATAAACCCGCACCGGCTCCGCCCGCTCCGCCGCCTCCGCCGGCTCCGGCCCCGACGGTCACCTTGAACGCCAACCCGGACACCATCCAGGCCGGCCAAAGCGCCACCCTCACCTGGACCTCGAGCAATGCCCAGCAGGTGCAGCTTAACGGCTCGACGGTTGACAACAATGGCTCGGAGACGGTTTCCCCGGCGCAGACCACGACCTATGAGATCGTGGCGACCGGGAGCAACAACCAAACCGCTAACGCCAGCGCCACCGTCACCGTGACCCCAGCTCCAGCGCCGCCAGCGCCCACGCCGCAGCCCACCGTGGAGTCGCTCGCCGACCGCTTCAAGCAGAACGTCGGCGACATTTACTTTGCCTTCAACAAGTCCAACATCAGCCCCACGGCGCAGGAGACGCTCCAGCAGGACGCCACCTGGCTGAACGCGCACCCCAGCGTCAATATCCTCATCGCGGGGCACTGCGATGACCGTGGCAGCGCTGAGTACAACATGGGTCTGGGCGACCGCCGGGCCAATTCCGCCCGCAGCTACCTGATTCAGTTGGGCGTGGCCGCCAATCGCATCCAAACCATCAGCTATGGCAAGGAGCGGCCGTTCTGCACGGAGAACACCGAGTCCTGTTGGCAGTCGAATCGCCGCGATCACATCACGATGGCGGGAAACGGCAACCAGTAGAGCTTCCGGCAACGCCGGGATTACGGTCGGGCGGCCCGCGGGCCGCCCGATTTTTTTTGCCGGCCGCACCACCATCCGCCGCCATGGAACCAGGGCGGCTACCCATGCGCCCGCTAGGCGGAGGCGCCAAACCCCAGTACAATTCGAGTTATGACCAAGAAGCTGCTGGCCGCTCTGCTGTTCATGGTGGTGCTGGCCGCCCCCGCCTGGCCGGTAAACCGGCAAATCCTGGCCCTGCAACAACAGGTCTCCCTGCTGATGTCGGAAATGCAGAATCTGCAACAGACCTTTACCGCCAGTCTCGCGTCCATGAAAACCCTGATTGGACAAAACGCCGACAACCTCAACAAGTTGGAACTGGCGCTGAATACACTGCAACACAGCGTGGACCGTGCGGACGCCAACAACGGGCAGAATTGGCAGCAGGCCAACCAGCAGTTCCAAGCGCTCAGCCAGAGCCTGAGCGATCTGCAAGCGCGCCTCAACAAGGCGAACGAAGCGCTGCAACAGATCCAGCAGGCGCAACAGAACCTGCCCGCGCCGCAAACCACGCCGGCGGCGACCGGCAACAACGGCGCTGCGGGCGGTGGCGGCACGGCGGCCAACGGATCGCCGGTCTTGCCCGCCGCCCAGCTCTACCAAAACGCCGTCTCGGACTACGTTGCCGGCTCGTATCCGCTCGCCGCCAGTGAATTTCATCAGTTCCTGAAGGCCTATGCCAGCGACGGCCATGCCCCGGAAGCCGCCTACTACCTCGGCGACATCCAAATGAAGGAGCGGCACTATAAGGCCGCGGTGCAGACCTTCGATTCCGTGCTCAACAACTTCCCCGACCAAAAGGTCGCCGCCGGAGCGCAGTTGAAGAAAGCGTATTCGCTGATCGCGTTGCGGGAACGCAGCGCCGGCATCCGCGAACTGCGGAACTTGATCCACCATTTTCCACACACGCAGGAAGCCGACCAGGCGCGCCAAGAACTCCAAGCGCTCGGCGTGTCGGCGCGGTAGCTCCTCTCCGGCCGTAACGCGGTAGCCCCTTCCCGCCCCGCCGCCCAGCGTAGCGACCCTTAGGGCTGCAACTGCCGCCACGCCACGGCGCATCGCAACCGGCATAATGCCCGATCCAGCGACGCAGAGGCGAGTGCGGCGCGACCAACTCCAGGGCAAGGCGCCGTCAACACAAGCGGGGGAGTTCGTGCGGGAGGAATTCGCACACGCCCGAGAGGGAAAACACCCGGTCAAGTCTCCACGCCAGGCGGTCGCCATCGGACTCGCCAAGGCGCGCCGCGCCGGCATCCCGGTGAAACCACGCACGGGCGGCGCTCCGCCGGGAAGCCGCAAACCCCCAGCGCGGATGTCGAAACCCGCCCGCACCAGCGGAGGACGCGGCCGTCCGTCCCATGCCAACCAGACCAGCCGTCCGGGAGCCAACAACAGCCGAGCCGCCCGGCCCAGCGCCCAGCGCACCAACCGATCGCGCAACCCATCCCGCAGCCGGCCCCCCGCCCGGCCCTAGACACAACGCCGCCCCTCCCCTCGCGCCCCAGCTGCCGGCGCGCCGCCGAACGGGCCGAGAGCGGCGATCCGGCGGCGTACCGGCGACGCGGCCGGCCTCGCCCACACCGAATTGCGGCCCCGCGGCCCGCGCCCCAGCGCCGGCGGCGCGGGTCCAGCTGGCGGGGGCCATGAAGATCGGAAACAGGCGGCGACGGCTGTCGTTCCGATGGCCGGCCTTGCGCTGCACCGCCCGGTACCACGCTACAGGGCGCGCGGCAGGGAGGGCGGAGACCGCGCAGCTGAACGCCGCTACGGTATCATTTGCCATGGACAGAATCGCCAGGAGCATCCCCAGGAGCCAGGAGTTGCGCCCACCGGCATGAGCGCGACGATTTTGGATGGAAGGCGCATAGCGGCTGAGATCCGCGCCGAGGTCGGTGTTCAAGTCCACGCACTCCGGCAATCGGGTCATCAACCGCGGTTGGCGGTGGTTCTGGTGGGCGACAATGCGGCCTCGGCGGTCTATGTCCGCGGCAAAGTCAAAGCCTGCGCGGAGCTGGGCATCGCCTCCGAGCAGGTGCTGCCCCGCGCCGACATCCGCACCGCGGAATTGCATCGGATCATTGCCGGCCTCAATGCAAACCCAGCCGTGGACGGCATTTTGGTGCAATTGCCTCTACCGGCCCACATTGACGCCCGGGAAATCCTGGTGGCGGTTGATCCCGACAAGGATGTGGATGGCTTCCATCCCCTCAATGTCGGCAACTTGGTCGCCGGCCGGCCCGGCCCTCGCCCCTGCACCCCGGCGGGCATCATCGAGTTGCTGCGGCGGCACCGCATCGCCATGGAGGGGCAAGAGGCGGTCGTGGTGGGACGCAGCGATATCGTGGGCAAACCGATGGCGCTGCTGTTGCTCCAGGAAAACGCCACGGTCACCATCGCCCACTCCCGCACCCGTGACCTTGCCGCGGTTTGCCGCCGGGCGGATATCTTGGTCGCCGCGGTCGGCCGGCCTGGTTTCCTCGGCCGGGACGCCATCCGGACCGGCGCGGTGGTCGTGGACGTGGGCATGAATCGGCTGACCGACCCAACCGCCATGGAACGCTTCTACCCCGGCGACGAGCAGCGGCGCGCCGCCTTCGCGCGCAATGGCTCCACGCTGATCGGCGACGTGGATCCGGTAGCCGCGATGGAATTGGCCGCCGCTTTTACCCCCGTTCCCGGCGGGGTGGGACCGCTGACCATCGCCATGCTAATGGCGAATACGGTCGCAGCCGCCCAGCGCCATGTCTCCAGGAGCAAGCCCACACCGTAAGCCAGTTATGCTGCGCGTAGGTCTGACCGGCGGCCTGGGAGCAGGCAAGAGCACCGTGGCGCAATGGCTGCGCGAGGCGGGAATCCCCGTGCTCGACGCGGATCAGGTGGCACATGCTTTACTGGGCCCCGGCGGCGAAGCGGCGCCCCAAGTGATAGCGGCTTTCGGGCCCGGCGTCCTCGACGCCGGCGGGCACGTGGATCGCCGCAAGCTGGCCGCCGTGGTGTTCGCCGATCCGGCCCAGCGCCGCCGCCTGGAGGCCATCCTGCACCCGCGGATCATCGCCGCCAGCAACGGCTGGATGGCGGCGATGGAGCAACAAGGCCATGGCGTCGCGGTGGTCGAAGCAGCCCTGATCTTCGAGGCGGGGTCGGCGGGACGTTTCGATCGCACCATCGCCGTCGTCTGCCCCCGCGAGCAGCGCACGGAACGCTGGCGGCGCGCCGGGGGCGACCCGGCGGACGCCGAGGCGCGCCTGGCCGCGCAGTTGCCGGACGAAGAGAAAGCGCGGCGTGCGGACTGGGTGATAGACAACTCCGGCGCACCCAGTCACACACGGGCACAAGTCCAGAAGCTACTTGCCGAGATGGGTTGTAAGACGGGCGATTAATCCACTCCGGCGGGCGCCAATGCCGCTCGCCGGATGGTTCGCCCGCTACCTCCCGCTCGGCTCGGTCACCGGCGGCGGCGCGCTGGCCACCACCGGCGTCAACCCATGGCGGGCCAGCGAGCGATTGAACGCCACCATCTCCTTGCCCATGAGGCTGTCGTAAGCCGATTGCCCCTTTGCGAGCTGGGCCTCGATTACATGCAATAAGTGATAGGCCGTCCGCGTCGGCCCTTCGCCCGCGCTGCCGGCCACGTCGCCGCCGCCGGGGCCGATCTCCGCGTTGAACCAAATAAGGTTGAGATAGGGCCGGTAGGCCTGGGTATAGTATTTGTCGTCGCTGTTGCGGTCCTCGCGCGCGATCAGCATGTCCTCGACATGGCTCATGCGTTTGCGCATCGTCGCCACCGAAGCCAGCAATGAGGCGCGGC
>JAKAUF010000123.1 GCA_021827785.1 Acidobacteriota bacterium
GGTAGGAGATATAGCCGGTATCGGCGGGCGTGCGGCCCAACTGCCGCAGCATATGCACCACCTGGCCAAGATGGTAGGCGGTGTGATGGCTGAGCTGCAACAGCACCGCTTCCACCGGCGTTTGCACGGCTTGGCCCTGGCGCGTGTAGGCGATGACCCGGCCGGCGGCGCCCTCCGGCTGGGCCGCCAGCCAGTCGCGCAGAGCGGCGATTGCGGCTTGCCAGCGGGAACGCATTGCGGCCAGATCGGGAACTTCGCCGGCGGCGGGAACGCGTTTTTGCCCGCCGCGCAGGCGCGCGCCCCAAATCTCCTGGGCGCCAAGGATGTGCAGCACCGTCGCGTGCAGGCTGGCGAAGCTGCCGCCCAGGGGACGCTGCCATTCCTCGCTCGTAAGCGGCTCCAACGCTGGCAGAATGCGCTCGCGGGCCCAGTCTTGGTAGTGAATCAGATCGAGCAGTTCAGCGTTGGTCATGGGGAACCGGCCTCGGCGGGCCCGTCGCCCTTCCAGGCGTCAGGCTTTGGCGAAGATGCCCTGCAAGAACAAGGCGGTATATTCCTTACCCATCTCCTCGCCCTTCACCGCGCCTTCCGGACGCCACCACTGATACATCCAGTTGATCATACCCAGCAAGGCAAAAGCGGCGACGCGGGGACGGACGGCATAACGGCCGCCGCGGCGGCGCTGCACCTCGGCGATCAGGTTTTCCAGGAACACGATATAGGCCTTTTTGCGGGCGTTGATCTGCCGCTTCTCTTCTGGGCGCAGGGCATGGTTCTCATGCAGGATGACGGTGATTTCCCGCTCGCGGCCGCCGACCACCACGTCAATGTGCAGGCGGATGCAGGCGCGCAGGCGCTCCTCGGGGTCGGCGATGTTCCGCACCACGGCCACCACCTGCGTCTCGAAGATATCCATCCCGTAACTCATGATCTGAAACAGGATTTCATCCTTGCTCTCGAAATGGTGGTAGAGAGCGGCCTTGCTCAGGTTCAAGGCGCTGGCGACATCCTGCATGGAGGTGGCGTCGTAGCCTTGCTGCTGAAACAGGTGGGCGGCGGTAAACAGGATGTCCTTGCGGGAATCGTGGCCGGGCATGGGCGCCTCCGGGTTATGCAAAGCGGCCCAGCCGCCCGGGTTTTGGCCGCGCCGCAGGCGGGGCGGGGCGATGGCGGGGCTTTCGTGCGCCGGCCGCTTCCTCGGCGGCTGATCACACGGAAGGCACATGCTACCATCCCCTTCGCGCCGGACAGCAGAAAAAGGCACGGGTGGGCATTTTCCCGTTGACAGGGTGCGCCGGGGCTGCGATTCTGATACTTACCGTCCGGTCGGTAGGAGGAGAGTTCGATGCCCGTTCCGATTTATTACGCGTCCGACGCCCAGCCCGAGCTGTTGCGGGGCAAAACCATCGCCATCATCGGCTACGGCAGCCAGGGGCACGCCCATGCGCTCAATCTGCGGGATAGCGGCCAGCAGGTGATCATCGGCTTGGAGCCGCACCGGGCCAGCGCCGCACGGGCGCGCGCCGACGGCTTCGAGGTGCTGCCGGTGGCGGAGGCGGCGCGCCGGGCGGACTGGATCCAGATTTTGCTGCCGGATGAGACCCACGCCGCGGTGTATGAAGCTTCCATCCGGCCGCACCTGACGGCGGGCAAGGTGCTGGGCCTTGCGCACGGCTTCAGCATTCATTTCCGCACCATCGTGCCGCCGCCGAATGTGGATGTGGTGATGATCGCGCCGAAAAGCCCGGGGCATTTGGCGCGGCGGGTCTATATGGAAGGCAAGGGCGTGCCGGCGCTGCTGGCGGTGGCGCAGGATGCCAGCGGGAAGGCGCGCGAGTACGCGCTGGCCTACGCGGCCGGCATCGGGGCCACGCGGGCCGGCGTGCTGGAAACCAGCTTCCGGGAGGAAACCGAGACCGACCTATTTGGCGAACAGGCGGTCTTGTGCGGCGGGCTGACGTCGCTGATCAAGGCCGGGTTCGAAACGCTGACGGCGGCGGGCTACGCGCCGGAGATCGCCTATTTCGAGTGCCTGCACGAGATGAAGCTGATCGTGGATTTAATTTATGAGGGCGGGCTGGCGCGGATGCGCGACTCCATTTCCAACACCGCCGAATACGGCGACCTGACGCAGGGACCGAAGGTGATCGGCGAGGAGACGCGCCGGGCGATGCGGGAGATGCTGGGCCGCATCCAGGACGGCAGCTTCGCGCGGCAGTGGATCGCCGAAAATCACGACGGCGGGGCGCAGTTCCGCAAGCTGCGGGAACGGGAAAAGGCGCTGGCGATCGAGCAGGTGGGCGCCCGGCTGCGGGGCATGATGAGCTGGCTGCAGCCCGGCGGCGAGAAGGCGGGCCAGGCCGCGGCCGCGCCGGAGCCGGTGGCGGCGGGGGGCCGGCGATGAGCCGGCCGCATCGCGCCGCGGTGGAGCCGCCGCCCGCGACCGGCACGGCGCCGGAGGCGGCGGCGCAGCCCAGCCGCATGGGCGCGGAGCTGGTGTGGGCGACGCTGCGGGCCGCGGGCGTGGAGGTGGTGTTCGGCTATCCCGGCGGCGCGGTCATCCCGCTGTATGACGCGCTGGAGGGCAGCGGCGTCCGCCACGTGCTGACGCGGCATGAGCAAGGAGCGGCGTTTGCCGCCGAGGGCTATGCCCGGGCGACGGGGCGGTGCGGGGTGGCGATCGCCACCAGCGGACCGGGGGCGACCAATTTGGTGACCGGCATCGCCGACGCCAAGATGGATTCCGTCCCCCTGCTGTGCATTACCGGCCAGGTGCGCAGCAGCTTGCTGGGCACCGACGCCTTCCAGGAAACCGACATCTTTGATTTAACGCTGCCGCTGACGAAATGGAGCCGGCTGGTGAAGAGCGCCGATGAGATCCCGGCGGTGCTGGAGGAGGCGATGCACCACGCCACCACCGGACGCCCGGGCCCGGTGCTGGTGGATCTGCCCGTGGACGTGCTGAAGGCGCGCAGCAGCGTCCCGCCCAGCGGGGCGTACACGCCGCCGCGGCGCAAGCGCGCGCCGGGCTTTCCCGCCACCGCCGCCGCCGCCCTGCTGCGGGAGGCGCAACGGCCGGTGCTGCTGATCGGCGGCGGCGTGAAGCTGGCTGGAGCGGTGGAGGAAACGCGCCGGCTGCTCGATTGGCTGCAAATTCCCGCGGGGGCGACGGTGCATGGGCTGGGGGTGATTCCGAACGAAGCGCCCTACGCCCTGGGCATGGTCGGCATGCATGGAACAAGGCGGGCCAACCTCGCGCTGCACGAAGCCGATTTGCTGGTCATTTTCGGCGCGCGGCTGGACGATCGCGTCACCGGCGATCCGGGACGCTTTGCGCCGGAGGCGCGGGTGGTGCACTTCGATATTGACCCGGCGCAGCTGGACCGCGTGCGGCGGGGCGATCTGGCCGTGATCGGCGATTTGGCGCAGACGCTGCCGCAACTGCGCGCGGCGCTGGCCAGCGCCCAGCTGCCGGACTACACCCGCTGGCGGAACGTGGCCTGCGGCGCGGATCGTGCCGACCCCGAGCCAAACGCGCGGGGATTGGCGCCGGTGCGCTTTTTGGACCGGTTGTTCGCGGAGCTGCGGCGGAGGACGGAGGAGGCCTTCGTCGTCGCCGACGTCGGCCAGCACCAGATGTGGGCGGCGCAGCGCTACCGCGCCGCGTTCCCCCGCGGTTTTATCACCTCCGGCGGGCTCGGCGCCATGGGCTTCGCCCTGCCGGCGGCGATCGGGGTGCAGCTGGCGCGGCCGGAAACCCCAGTGGTGTGCATCTCCGGCGACGGCGGCTTCCAGATGAATATTCAGGAGCTGGCCACCATCCGGCGCTGCCAACTGGGGCTGAAGGTCCTGGTGGTGGACAACCAATATCTGGGCATGGTGCGCCAGTGGCAGCAGCTGTTTTATCAGCGCAACTACGCCGAAACCGACCTCAGCGACAACCCGGATTTTGTCGCCATCGCCGCCGCCTACGGCATCCCCGGCGAGCGCATTCAGGCCGATCCGGCCTCGCCCTCCGGCACCGATGCCCAGGGCGAGGCGGCCATTGAACGCTTCCTGGCGGCGCCGGGAGCGGCGATGCTGGTCTATAGCTGCCCGCAGGAGGCCAATGTCTTCCCCATGGTGCCTTCCGGCGCTTCGCTTTCGGAGATGTTGCTGACGGAGGAGGAGTAGTGGCGGCAACGGCGGTGCATCGGGTGGAAATCCGCTACCACAACCGGCAGGGGGCGCTATTGCGGATCCTGAACGCGGTCTCGCGGCGCGGCTTGGACCTGCCGTACGTGCTGGCCGAGTCCGCCGGCGACCTCCATCAGGCGACGCTGCTGCTGGAGGTCACGCCCATCCAGCTGGCGCAACTGGGGCGGGAATGGCGCAGCATCGTGGACGTGGTGGAGGTGCGGCAGCCGGTTCCCTTGCAGCCGGAACCGGAGCCCGAAGGGTTCGGTTCCCGCGTATAGGCCGCGGCCGCCGGACATCGCGGGCGGCTGGGGAAACCCCGCAGCTAAGTGGAAGTTCGGTACGCTGGCCGCAGGGCCAGGCCGGCGATGCCGGATAATAAACAGGTGCTTCGCTGGAGCGGCATATTTCTGTTTGCGGCCCTAGCCGTTCCCGGTCACGCGGCGCCGCCGCATCCCGCCCGCCCGCGGATCCTACACCGGCCGGCCCCGGCCCGCGCCGGAGTGAAAGCGCCAAGCCTGCAACAACAACACCGCTGGCTGGCGCCGGCGATGCAAGCCGCCCGGCGGCGGCAATGGGATTTGGCGTACTGGCTGGCAAAGCAGGCGACCGAAGCGCATGGTCAGACCGCCCTGTTGCATGCCATTCAGTCCGCGCTCGGGGAGCAAGCCGTTCGCGCCCATCTGCTGCGGGCCCAGCGGGAGCAGGAGGCGGGTGACGCCCTGGAGGCGGGGCTGGACTACCGCGCCGCGCTGGCGATCCAGCCCAAGAACAGCGTGGCGCGGCGCGCCTTAATGCGTCTGTTCGCCTTGGCGCCCGCCGCAACGGCCGGCGCGATGCTGGTGCGGCGCGCGGCGCCACCGGTGCAATTGGCGCTGCCGCGGCGGCCGCGCAGCTTCAATTTGCATGGCGGGCTGCGGCGGATTATCGGCGATGTCGCTGGCGCCTACGGCCTGCGAGCGTATATCCAAAACACCGTGCCCGATGCGCCGGTGCGCCTGCACGTGGGCGAGGCGACCTTCGGCCAGGCGGCACAGCTGTTGCGGCACCTGGGCCATGTCACCTGGACCGCGGTGGGACCGCACACGGTCTATTTCGGCCTGGCGAGCCAAGCGCGGAGCTTCCAGCCGCTGGAGCTGCGCACGTTCTACCTGCCTTGGGTGACCAAGCCGACGGATCTGGTGGAGTTGGAGCAGATGCTGCGCGTCATTCTGGACCCGTACGAAGTGCAGGGCAACACGGCGGCGCAAAGCATCACCGTGCGCGCCCAGCCGACGGTGGTGGACGCGGCGGAGCGCCTGCTGCTCAATTTGAGCGCGGCGCCGGGCGGGGTGATGTTCGAGGTGCAGGTGGCCGAGGTCAATCGCAGCCTGGCACGGGAATTGGGCGTGACCGCGCCCTACCAGCTCCAGGCGCTGGCGCTGGGGCCCATTCTCAGCCAGCTTTCCAGCGCCAACCTCAGCGAATCGCAGCTCCTCCAGGCGCTGTTCCAAAGCGGCGGGTTGAATGGACTGCTCAGCGCCGGTCAGCTCACGGCGCAACTGGCGGGCCTGGAAAGCCAGATCGCGCCCCTGCTCTCCACGCCGCTGGCGACGTTTGGCGGCGGCCTGACGGCGATGGCGCTGACGCTGCCGCCGGCGACGCTGCACCTAAGCCTGAACACCTCGCGCAGTGAAACCTTGCAGCAGGCGTGGCTGCGCGCCGATGCCGGACAGCCGGCGACGCTGCAAATCGGCGAACGTTATCCGGTGGTGAACGCCACGTTCTCGCCGATCCTGAACAGCGCGGCGATCTCCAAGGTGCTGGGCAGCGGCACGTTTCAGCCCCCGTTCCCGTCCTTCACGTTCATCAACTTGGGGCTGAGCCTCAAGCTGACGCCGCATCTCGATGCGCGCGGCCGTGTCCTGGTGCGGGTGCAGGCGCGGGAAGAGGCATTGAGCGGCGCCAGCAATAACGGCATTCCGGTGCTGGAAGACCATCGCCTATCCACGCTGGTGGACCTGCGCGACGGTGAGCCGGCGCTGGTGGCGGGATTGGCGTCGCGGCAGAACGAGGTCGTCCACACGGCCCTGCCCGGGCTGGGACAAATCCCCGGGCTGGAGGACGCCTTCGGCACCAGCCAGACCAACCGCCAGCAGGACGAATTGGTGGTGGTGATCACGCCGCATATCCTGCATGCCCGGCGGCCGAGGACGCAGGCGATTTGGCTGCCGGCGGATGACTTCCGCACGGGCGGCTATGCACCGGCGCCGTACTCTCCGCCCGTGGCGCAACCACCGGAAAGCCCGCGACCGCCCGCACCGCACAGCCCGTTTTTCCAGCCGCGCCAAGCGCCGGCGCCGGCCAGCCGCCCGGCCCAGCCCACCGGCGCCGCCGCCTTTTAGCCCGCCTTGCCCGCGGCCGCGGTGGCCGCCACCGTGGTGAAGTTCGCCGCGGAGGTGGCGCTGGCGCCGGCCGCTTGCACCGTGATCTTCACCTGATATTTCCCCGCCGGGAAAATGTGCAAGGGGATGTTGGCGACGAAAGGAATGCGGCCCTGGGCGTCCGGCGCGGGCAACGGCGAGGGCGGCGTGCGCACGAAGGTCGTGCCGTTTTTGGCGAAGCTCATTTGCACCGTGGCCCCACTGGTGCCCGGGGGCACGGCGGCGATGAAGTAAAAGCCCACGGTGCTCTTGGGATTGGCGCCGGCCTCCAACTGGCCGCTGAGATTGGGCACCAGCTGGTAGTTCTGATAGTGCAGCGGGTCATATTGCTTCGCCGCGCTCTTTTGGGCTGGAGCGGCGCCGGCGAGCACCACGACGCTGCTGACCCGCACCTTGCCTGCCGCGGGCACGGTGAGCGGGCGGGTGACGACGGTGGTTTTTTTCGGGTCGGCTTGATAGACGACGGTCTGCACCGTGTACTTCCCGGCGGGCAGGAGCGCGGTGTTGATAAAAGGCGCCGTCGCCGTATTCTCGAACTTCGCCAAGCTCTTCGGCGGTACGGCAAACCCGAAGGGACGGCTGTAATTTTCCACCACGCGGCCATGAGCGTCCTTGATCACTTGCAGCACGTAACAACGCACCAGATCCTTGCCCCGCAAATTGGGGTCGCGCTTGGCCAGCGCGGCGCTTGTCGGAGCCGCATCCAGATCGTGCAGCGGAATCCGGGTTTCCAGCCGCACGGTGGCGAAACTGCCGCCGGCGGGAAAGGCCAGCGCGCCGGTGTCCACGGCCAGCTGGTGCGGCGGAGGCTGCATGCTGAGCGCGGCGAGTAGGGGTTGATCGTACCCGTGGATCGGGTTGGCTAGTTGCGGGGTGGCGTAATACCCCTTGCGCGCGCGAACGATCCAATGCGGATGGCCGATCACCTTAATCGTGATGGCGTGATAGCCGCCGGCGCCGCTGCTGGTCGGCTGATAGGTTAGTTCGTAATGGCTGCCGATGTCGTCGGCGATCTTGGTCATGAAGGGATTAAGGTCGTTGGTTCGCGAGGCCACGAAGCCGCCGGTGGAATCCGCCAGTTGCCGGAGGTTAGTCAAGCGCCCGGCGTAGGAGATATTCTCCTCGCTGTTGCCGAGATTGGCCTCGGCGCTGCTGACGGCGCCCCGGCCGCCGGCCATGTCCTGCTGGTCCGCGGTCCCGACCGCTTGTTGCATGGTCTGGGTGATCTCGCTGGCGCTGGACTGGAGGGACAGGCCAGTGGGATCAATCGCGTAGAACGCGACGTGGTTGCGATTGGCGTCGTGGATGAGGGCGCGGAGCACGAAGACCGTGTTGCTGTTCACGCCCAGCCATTGGCTGAAATACAAAATTTCCTTGCGGCCGGGCAGCAGGCTCAGGCCGTCCACCAGGGAGCGCAGCGCGGTCAGGCTTTGCCAGCCCTGGTCCTCGCCGGCCATGGCGGCGGAGCGCTGGAGGCTGTTGGCGATCATTTGGCTGAAGATGGCCTGGGTGATCGCGCCCGCGGCCACGCCGGGGCCGCCCGCGGGAACGCCCGTGGACATCGCGGCCTGCTGCGCCATGCTCAGCGCCTGGGCTTGGTCCGACTGCGCCTGATTGGCCGCCTGTTGCGCCGTCAGCGAAGTCTGGCGGTATTGCTGCGCCGTCCCGCCGGTCGCGACCTGCACGGCCTTTTCCAGCCTGGATTTGTCCTTGGTTACCGGCGACAGCGCGTAGAGAACGCTGTCAATGCGGTACACCGCGCCGTAGTCGCCAGGGCCAAAATCGCGCCTGAGAAAATCATCCGAGGCTTGCTTCGCCAATTGCCGGCCGCCGCCCGTTACGCGGTCGTAGACGAAGAGAATCAGATTGAACGGCTGAGGGCGCAACGCCGGTGACAAGCCGACTTTTTCCAAATCCGCGCCGGTGAGATGCACCGAGCGCGAAACCAGACGGAAGCTGTCAATCTTTTGGGTTTGGCCATTGTCCAACAGCTCCAGCTGATCGGGCTTTAGATTCTTGATGACTTTGCCATGGCGGTTGGTCACCACCAGGTCCACCATGACCTCATTGACGTTCTTGCGGATCACGGGTTTTGGCGTCTGCGCCCCGGCGGCGGGGATGGCCACGGCGGCGATAAGCGCAAGGATGGAGGAGCGGAGGGAAATCAGCTTCATGGGGTACCTGAATGGGGCTGGGAGTGGAGGTAAACGGAAGCGGGCAAAACGCCTTTGTTGCGGAACGAGCTGGTGAGCTGTTCCAAGCGGTGGAAGGCCCGTTCTTCCCGCAATGCGGCCTTTTCACGGTGCAGGCGGAGATCGGCCTGAGCTAGCGTATAGCGGACTTGGCTATTCTCGGGCGCCAAAGCCTTGGCCCGCGACAGTTGGCGCGCGGCTTCCGCGAAATGGCCCTGACGAAAGGCAATGTAGCCGACCATGTAGTGGGTGGCGAAATTGTCCGCCTGCAAGCGCAGCGCCTGGCGGGCCAGGGACATGGCCTGGGCATACTGCGTGCTCTGCGCGCGCAGGGCCGCCAGCTGAAGGCGCGCCGGCACGTTGCGCGGCTGAACTTGCAGCTCACGCTGAAAGGCCATGGCGGCGGCGTGTAAATGGCTGGTGCGAATCAGCAGGATGCCGTCGTCATATTGTACATACGGTACGCGGGGAAACGCATGCACGACGGCGGCCATGGCTTTTTCCGCCGCCAGCGGCTTGCGCGCCTCCATCTGGTAGACCGCCAGGCCCATCGCGTCCACCAACCGCCGTCTGCGGGCGGAGAGCACGCGACTCAACTGCGCGGGCAGAATGGGCAGGTGCAGGGCGGCAAGGCCGAAGGCCTGCACGATGCCGGGCGAGGTGCGATGGTTGAGGGCGAAACCGCGCAACAGATGCCGCGCCTGGGGAAACTGCTCCAGCATGAGCAGGTCCTGCGCCTCGTCGTAAAGCGCCACCGCCTGGAGGTTGGCATTGGGCAGGCCCAGCGACCGGCCTTCCTGTAGGTGCTTAAGAGAGCGGCTGAAATCGCGCGCCTCGAAATCGCAGAGCCCAAGCATGGCCCAGGGGGCGCCGTGCTTGGGATCGAGTTGGGTGAGGTGCGCGAAAACTCGGAGCGCGTTCGGGACGTCGTGTGCTTCATACAGCAGCGTGCCGAAATCCCACAAACCCTCCTTCCAGTTCGGGTTGGCACGCAGTGCGGCGGTGAGGGCGCGCATGGCTGGCGCCGCCTTGCCGGCGGCCACCGCTTGGGTGGCGGCGTGTTTGAGCTGGGCGGGCGTGGGAGGCGTGGCAGCGTGCCCCGGCGAGGCGGCGGTGAACGCCGCCAGGGATGCAATTACCGCCAGCAGACACCGCCGGGCCGCGATGGGCGGCCGCCGCGCCCTCATGGATGGCCTCCGGCGCCGTGCGCGGTGAGCTGCAAGGACTCGCGCCGGCGCTGCTGGATCGCCTGCTTCTGCCGGTCGGCGATCAATTGCCGCAGCATGGCGCGCTGCGCCGCGCCGCGTTTGGGCTGATGCAGGCGGTAATAAATCTCGCCCAACACCACATGCCCCTGGGCGTTCTTGGGATGGGCCTTGACGGCGGGCTCCAGG
>JAKAUF010000018.1 GCA_021827785.1 Acidobacteriota bacterium
AAGTTAAGTCCTTAAATGCAACCTTTTCGGGCGCGTGGCCGCGTTCCTGGCGAGCGCATCCAGGACGCGCGGACCATGCGGGCAGGCAAGCCTGCGCGGGGTTGGGGCGGATCCTTCCACAGCTATTTCGATGCCGGACGCGGAAGGTGAGTTGTACCAATTGCTTGGCGCGGGCCCCAGCGCGGCTGCCCACCCCAACGCGCGCCGCTGCGGGTTGGCAACCCCGGCTTTGGGGGCCGCACCGCGTCACTCGCCGGGGACGGGCCGCCGCGATTGCCAAAGCGCCTGCGGCGCGGGGGAATTTCGCGGCCTTTCCGGGCCCGCTTTGCTCCCCGAGCAAAAGGCGCGGCCCCCGCGAAAGGTGGAGTGATGGTGATGGCGGATGTCCTGCTTCGGGTGGGAGGGGATGGCGGCGCGAAGCCGCGGGCAGTTGCACCCGCTTCCTGCTATCCTCGCCCCATGGCCCACCCTGACGTTTATTTCCGTCACTTGAGCCGCCACTTTGGGCCGCAGTATTGGTGGCCGGGACGCAGCCGATGGGAAGTGATGGTTGGCGCCATCCTGACGCAAAACACCGCATGGCGCAACGTTGAGCTGGCCATTGCGGAGCTGCGGCGGCGTCACCTGCTGTCCCGTGCGGCCATGCTTGCCGCGCCGGTTGAGGAACTCCGCGCGGCGATTCGCAGCGCCGGCTTCTACCGGCAAAAAGCCCGCTGCCTGCAAACCCTCGCTGCCTGGGTCCAAGAGCACCACGGCGGCAGCCTCACGCGGCTGTTCCGCCAGCCCACCGCCATTGTGCGGAAGGAACTGCTCGCTCTGCCCGGCATTGGCCCGGAGACCGCGGACAGCATTCTGCTCTACGCCGGCGGCCACGCCAGCTTCGTGGTGGACGCCTACACCGTCCGCCTTCTGTCCCGCCATGGCGAGGCGGTCGCGCAAGGTCCCGGTGACGGCTATGCGGCCATTCAATCCTGGTTCGCGGCCGGGCTTGGCCAGGACGTAGGCCGCTGGCAAGAAATGCACGCCCTGATCGTCGCCACGGGCAAGGAATTCTGCCGCAAATCGGTTCCCCGCTGCACCACCTGCCCTTTAGGACCGATGCTTCCGCCGGCGGCCGTGATTTCCCGCCCCCAACCCCGCATTGCTCGGCGCGGGCCCCAGCGCGGCTGCGGCGCGGGGGAATTTCGCGGGCTTCCCGCGCCCGCTTTGCTCTCCGAGCCAAAGGCGCGGCCCCCGCGAGCCGTGAGGGAGGATTAGAAAATGGCTTCCGTGTGGCGGCCCTGGGGCTCGGCCCGCTCCCGGCGCATTATCGGCTTTGGCCTCCTGTTTGCCGCGCTGGGCGTGGCGCTGTTTTATCCCCAGTCGGTGGGCATGGGCTGGGCGCGGGTTGACGTGGCCAGCACCTGGCTGCTGTTTCTGCTGTCCACCCTCAGTTTTCTAGGCATCATCGCCCTCGGCTTCGTCCTCCTGCGCCAACTCTTGAAGCTCTATGCCGAGCGCCGCGCCAACGTGCTGGGCGCCAAGTTCAAGATCAAGCTGGTTGCCGGTGCGCTGGGCCTCAGCCTGATTCCGGTGGTGTGCATGTTCGTGTTTACCTATGGACTGGTGAACCAAACCATCAACCAATGGTTTAGCCTTCCCGTGGAAAGCGTGCGCCGGGACACGACTAACCTGAGCCGGCTATTGGACGGCGAAATGCAAATGCGGGCCGGCGCCGCGGCCCATGCCCTAGCCGAAAATCCGCTTTTGGCCTCCTCGCCGCAGGGCGGCGGAAGGGCGCTGCGGAAACTGCTGGCGGCCGCCGCGGGACCCAGCGGCTTCGCCGCCGCCGTCAACCCCGCCGGGCGCATCCGCGCCGCCGCCGGGCTCCCGGCGGGGTTGGCGCGATTGCCCACCGCAGGCCCGGGAGAGCGCATGCGCGTCGGCGGGGAACTCTATTGGACCGGCGCCGCCAGCAGCGGGAACGGCGCCATCGTGGTCGGCCGCCGCCTGCCCAGCGCCCTGGCCGCACGCCTCAAGCGGCTGGCGGCCGATGACGCCACCTACGCACAGCTCGGGCGCCAGCGGCGCGCGCTCCGCCGCCTGTACACCGAATACCTCTTGCTGTTGACCCTGGCGATACTTTTCGCCGCAACCTGGTTCGCCCTCTTCCTCTCCAAACTGGTCACGACGCCCATTCAGGCCCTGTCTCAAGCGACCGGTGAAATTGCCCGCGGCAACCTCGGTCACCGCATCCAAGTCACCGCCAAGGACGAAATCGCGACCCTGGTCACATCCTTCAACCGGATGGCCCAAGAGCTGGAAGCCAACCGCCGCGAGCTGGAAGTATCCGGCGAGCGGGAACGCGCCGCCAACGCGGAACTGGAGGCGCGCCGCCGGTATACGGAAACCTTGCTGGAAAGCATTCCCTCCGCCGTCATTTCCCTCGACGGCAGGCGGTACATCGAGCGCATCAACCCCGCCGTTGTCCGCTTGTTCGGGGACCGGGCGCGGGCCGCCCGCCGGCTCGATGATTTGGTGGAAGGCGACAGCCGGCGGGATATGCACCGCCTGCTGCGCAAGGCGGAACGCCTTGGCGCCATCGCCGGACAACTCGATCTGGCGGGCGCGCAGGGAGGAACGGTGACGGCCGCGGTCACGGTTTCCGCCGTGGGCGGCCACCGGCGCGGCAGCGGCGGGTTCGTCTTGGTGCTGGAGGACTTGACCGACGTGCTGCGCATGCAGCAGATCGCCGCCTGGCGCGAGGTCGCGCGGCGAATCGCCCACGAAATCAAAAATCCGCTCACCCCCATTGCGCTCTCGGCCGAGCGCATCCGCCGCCGGCTGGAGCGGGAACCGGAAGGCGCCCTGCCGCCTCCCGGCACCCTGGAAGTGATTGGGGAATGCGCCCGCACCATCCAAGCCGAGGTCAAATCCCTGGAAAACCTGGTGGGCGAGTTTAGCGCCTTCGCCCGCTTCCCCGCTCCGAAGCCCGTCATCTGCGACCTGAACGCCGTCGTCGAGCGCGCCGTCCGTGCATTTGACGGCCGTCTGGATGGCGTCCGGCTGCGCAGCGAACTCCATCCCCTGCCAGCCCTGTTGCTGGACCCCGAGGAACTGCGCCGCGTTTTCGTCAATCTGATTGACAACGCGGCGGAGGCGGTCCGGTCCGCTCCGGTGCGGGAAATCGTGGTCGGCACGGAATGCGGCGACGGCTTCGTCGAGGCCTATGTGGCCGACAGCGGACAGGGCATTCCCGCCACCGTCAAGGAACGCCTGTTTCTTCCCTACGTCACCACCAAGGCGCAAGGAACGGGGTTGGGCCTGGCGATCGTCAGCCGCATCGTCGCCGATCACGGCGGGACCATTCGAGTGGAAGAAAACCGCCCGGTGGGCACTCGCTTCGTGATCGAATTCACCCCGCCCGCGGCCGCTAGCGCCCATAGCGCCTAGGGCCCGATTACAATTGCGTGTCGCGGGCCCCAGCGCGGCTGCCCACCCCCAGGGCACCGCTGCGCGTTGCGGACCCCGGCTTTGGGGGCCGCGCCGCGTCGCTGCAGGGCGGGCCGCCGCGATTGCCAGCGCGCCTGCGGCGCGGGGGAATTTCGCGGCCTTGCCGCGCCCGCTTTGCTCCCCGAGCAAAAGGCGCGGCAAGGCCGCGAGCGGTCCTTCTTTGCCGCCGGCTCGGCACCTTTTGCCTAGCGCGTCGCCTAGCGTATTGCCTGGCGCGGGCCCCGGCCCCGTCTTCGGCGGGGGCGTCGCGCTGTGCGGGCCCTCGCACGGCTCCCTGTCCGCCGCCGCGCCGCGATCGGCCGCTTGGCCCACGGATTGCAGAACGGTCCGAGAGCGGCGGTTCGCTCCGCCGCGTCCAGTCACGAAAGATTAGCGCCCGCTCAGACGCGCCGGCGCCGCCATGGAGCCACAATGTCCGCCGTCGCCCAGCCCGCCGTTGCCCAGCCCGCCCTGGCGGAAGCCGCCGTTCGCCGCGCCCTCGCCGCCCACGAACAACGCGGCGAAACCGGCGCCGCGCGCGCGCTCATCCTGCAAGCCATCTCCGCCGGCCTGATCACCGCCGGACTGCTCAGCGATCTGGCCACCATCCAGGTCGAGTGCGGCGACCTGCCGGCGGCGGAGCGCACCCTCTGCGCCGCACTCACCCTCGACGGCGAATCCTTGGCGGCCCGCCGCAATTTGGCCGAACTGCTGCTGCTGACGCACCGCCATGCGCTCGCGGTGCGCGTAATTCGCTCCATCCTGCCCCACCTGACGGCGGAGGAACGGGAGCGGCTGGCGCCGCATGTCGAGCTTCACGACGCGAAGATCGCCCCATGGAACGCCGGCGCCACGGCGGCAGACGAAATCTGGGAGCGACTCCAGCATCTGCCGGGTGTTGAGTTGGTGGAAGAAAACATCTCCATCCAAGACTTTGAGCGCTTCCCTTGCGCTCATCCCTGGTCCCCCGCGCCCCACTACTATGAAAAAAAGCTCCAGTACTACCTCTCCGCCACGGCGCTGCGCCTGAACGGCGGCGACACGTTCGTGGACATCGCCAGCCAGGGCTCGGCGTTTCCCGGCTACGCCAAACGCATTATCGGCTGCGACGTGTACCGCCAGGACCTGATGTACCAGGCCGGACGGCCCCATTACCTGCCGGGAGACGCCTGCGCCCTGCCGGTCCCGGACGGATTCTTTACCGCCATGACGCTGCATTGCAGCTTCGAGCATTTCGAGCGCGACGCGGACACCCGCTTCATCCGCGAGGCTGCCCGCGTGCTCCGGCCCGGCGGCCGGCTGTGCATCGTTCCCTTGTATATGGAGCTCGAGCCGGTGGAGCGCTACGCCCGGAGCTTTGCCGTGGGCAGCGGACAAAAGGCCTTCGGCCCCGGCTGTGAGTTTTACCGGGGGTATAGCGTGGAGAGCCTATACGAGCGCGTGCTGCAACCCGCCGCCGCCGGCTTTGCGATCACCATCGTACGGACCGCCAATTTGCCTGAGGTGCAGGCCAGCCTGCCGCCGTATGAAGCGCTGTGGAGCCATTTCTTGCTGCTCCTCCGGCGCCGCTAGCATCCCGCCGAATGGGGTACACCGCGGCGATCCAACAATTGCTTGGCGCGGGCCCCAGCGCGGCTGCCCACCCCAACGCGCGCCGCTGCGCGTTGGGGACCCCGGCTTTGGGGGCCGCGCCGCGTCGCTTGCCGGGGGCGGGCCGCCCGGGGATTAGCGCCCCGCTTTTCCCCCGCATTGCCCCAAGGCAAGGGGCGCGATCCCGCGATTAGAGATATCGCGCCCGGCTTTCCGGCGTCTCCGCCATCTTCGGAATGACGGTAATTCCGCTGCGATCGCGATGGTAGCCGCGGGCGCGGTCCGCCTCCGGATCCATGCCCACGGTGGCCCCGGGAGCGATATGGACGTTCTTGTCCAGGATCGCCCGATGCACCCGGGCGCCCCGGCCAACCACGACGCTGTCCATCAAAATGGACTCGGAAATCTCGGCGTTTTCGTCCACCGACACGTTGCGCCCAAGGATGGAATCGCGGACAAAGCCGCCGGCGATGATGCAGCCGCCGCTGATCACCGATTGCAGCGCCTGACCCGTGCGCGCGGGCTCCTCGAACACGAACTTGGCCGGCGGCGTATTGAAGTTGGCGCTGATGATCGGCCATGCCCAGTTGTAGAGATTCAGCTCCGGCAGCACGCTCTTCAGATCCATGTTGCAGTTGTAATAGGTCTCGATCGTTCCCACGTCGCGCCAATACGGCTGCTCGATCTCATGCCCGCGGTGCACGGGGATGCGGTTGGAGTTGAAGTCGTAGGCGTAGACATCCATGCGCGGCACCATGGAGGGGAAAATATGATGGCCAAAGTCATGCGCCCCGGCCCTGGCCGCGTCCTCGACCAGCACGTCAATCAAGACGTTGGTGTCGAAGATGTAGTTGCCCATGGACGCGAGCGCTTCTTCCGGCCGCCCCGGCATGCGCGGGGCATCGGCGGGTTCCGGCTTCTCCACGAAACGCTGGATGCGGTAATCGGCGCCGGCTTCCACCACGCCGAAGGGCCGCACCTGGTCGGCAGCCACCGGCAGGCAGGCCACGGTCGCCGCCGCCCCGCGCTCGAAGTGATATTCCACCATCTGGTGGATGTTCATCTTGTACACGTGGTCGGCGCCGAAAATGGCCACCGCGTCCGGGGCGTACTGTTCGATGAGGTTCAGGTTTTGATAAATCGCGTCGGCGGTGCCGCGGTACCAGACATCCCCCATCTGCATCTGCGCGGGCACGATGGTGGCGAAGGCGTCCCGGGTCTGATTGACGAAGCTCCAGGCGCGCTGAATGTGGTTGATCAGCGACTGCGCCTTGTACTGCGTCATCACGTAGATGGCGTCAATGCCGGAGTTGATCAGATTGCTGAGGACGAAGTCAATGATGCGGTAGCTGCCGCCAAAGGGCACGGCGGGCTTGGACCGGTACTGCGTCAATGGAAATAGGCGCTCACCCTTGCCGCCGGCGAGCACCAGTGCGAGAACGCGATGCCGTCCCTTCGCTGGCGCCATGGCGAAATTGTAGGCGACCGAGCGCCACGGCAACAAGCGCCGCGCCCGCCGCGGAATCCGGCGACCCGGCGCCAGGTTCGCCCGGGGCGCAACGGCATGGCACAATGTCCGGCATATGCCTGTGAGCATTTTGGCGGTGGACGCGCACGCCGCGGACATGGAAATGACCTGCGGCGGAGCCCTGGCGCTGGCGATCCAAGAAGGCGGCGCGGTGACCCTGTTGCACCTGACGCTGGGCGAAAAGGGCTCCCCCACGCTGAGCCCCGCCGAGTACGGCGCGCAAAAAAAGCGCGAAGCCCTATTGGCGGCCAAGCGGCTGGGCGCGGCGGTGCGATTCCTCGGCTACCCCGACGCCGAGATTCCCTATACCGAGGCCGCGGCGCTCAAAATCGCCGCCGTCATTCGCGAGGTTCGCCCCAACATTGTCATCACGCAATGGGGCGGGAGTTCGGAACGCGACGACCGCAACACCCATTACCTGGTGAACGACGCCGTTTTTTACGCCGCCCTGCCCGCGATGCGGCACATCCCGGGCCAGGCGCACAACGTCGGCAGGGTCTACTACACCGACAGTTGGGAAGACCCCATCCATTACCGGCCCGACACGTTTGTGGACATCAGCAGCGTCTATGACACCTGGCTGCACGCAGCCAGCGCCTACCAGATTTGGCGCGGCGGCATCGAGGATTTTCCCTTCGCCGCGTATTACGAAGCCCTGAGCGTGACGCGCGGAGCCGTGGCCGGCTTTGCCCACGCCCAGGCGTTCAAGGCCGCCGAAAGCCAGGTCCGTCTGCGCAGTTGGCGGGAGGCGAAATGAAGCCGCTTGCGCAACCGCCGCCGCGGATCGGCCGCAGGGATTTCGTTGCACTGACCTCCGCTGCCGCTCTCGCCGGCGGCGCGCTGGTGGCCGGAGCGGCGGCCGGGGACCACAGGACCTCGCCGCGGGGCCGCCGCGTCGGCGGCACGATCGCGCCCGGCGCCGGCTTTGCGCCAGGCGGGGCAGCCATCCGGCGATTGCCCGGCAACGAAGAAGCCTTTCTGGGCTCCTCCCCCATGCTCGGCGGCGCCTCCCCGCTCAGTGCCCGGCGGCGCAATATCCGCGTCCCGCTTTGATTGGCGCGGGGCGTCCTAAATTGCCCGGCGCGGGCCCTGGTCCCGCTTGGCCCCGCCGCTGGCGGGGAGCCCTGAATTGCCCGGCGCGGGCCCCGCGAGTGGTTAACCAACGCACCGCAAGAAACGGATAGCCAACGCCGTTTTCCACCAGCTACATTGGCTTCATGGCGCGCCCAGAATCTGCACGGAACGCCGGCCAATCCATGCGGAACGAGCCCGTCGCCGGCGGCGGCGCCGGCTTTGGCGACGGACGCGAGGCTCGCATAATGCAAGTCGCGCAATGGATCGCCGCGCGGAGCGCTGACGGGGACGCGGTGAACCTTGCCGCGCTGGCGGCGCAAGCCGGTCTGAGCCCGTTCCATCTTCAGCGCAGTTTCAAGGCCGCCATGGGCCTGACCCCACGGCAATATGCCGCCGCCTGCCGCCTGGGACGGCTGAAGGCGGAACTCCGCTCCGGCCGGCCGGTCACCGAGGCCGTTTACGCCGCCGGGTTCGGCGCCCCCAGCCGCGTCTACGAAGGCTTGGCCGCTAGCCTGGGGATGACCCCGGGACAATACCGCCGCGGAGGCCTGGGGCTGGTGATCTGGTATGCCGCTCTGCCCAGCCCGCTGGGCCGCATGCTCCTGGCGGCGACCGAACGCGGGCTGTGCGCCTTGCAGTTCGGCGCCTCGCTGGGGCCCCTATGCGACCGCCTCCGCCGGGAGTTTCCCCACGCCGAACTCCGTCCCATGCCGCAGCCGGCCGGCGCGCCTTTCGCCACCTGGCTCCGCGCTCTGGAGAAATTTTTTCACCAGGAATCCGCGCCCCCGCGCATCCCCATCGCCGCCCGCGGCACGGCGTTTCAATTTCGCGTCTGGCGCTTTCTGCAAACCATTCCCCAGGGCCAAACCCGCAGCTATGGGCAAGTGGCCGCCGCCATCGGGCGGCCGCGCGCGGCGCGCGCCGTGGCACGCGCCTGCGCGGAGAACCCGGTTGCCGTCCTGATTCCCTGCCATCGCGTCATTCGCGGGGATGGCGCCATCGGCGGTTATCGCTGGGGAGCGAAGGTCAAGGAGCAACTGCTCCTCCGCGAGGCATCGGCCGCCATCCGCCGGCCCGATGGCCTCGCCCGGGCGCCGCGCCGCGGCGCCGCCGGCGGCATCGCTGGCGCCGGCCGGCGGGAGAGCACGCGGGGCTAGCGGCGCGGCCTGCCGCATCGCTTGGCGCGGCCCTCAGCGCGGCCGCGCCGAGCGCGACCGCACGCAAGCCAGAGGCATACCCCACACGCGCGTCGCCGCGCGTGACGGACCGATGCTTCTCGGCGCGCCGTCGCCCTCCGAGAGGCGGAAACGGAATTGCGGGGCAGCGGTCCCGCGGTCTCGGTTCTGGCGGACCGCGGCCTTGTGGGGCCTGCGGGCTAAAACGCGTTCCACGCCCCCGCGCAGGCGCACGGGAGCGTCGGCAGGCCAAGGGCGAGCTCGCCAATTTTTTCCCAGGTGCAAGCGGCGCGGCCCCGGCGAGGCGACAGAGCCATGCTCCGCGTCAGAAGCCCTGGCGCCGGGAGCGCGGCGGCGCGATGATGCGGTTATGGCGCACCGCTTCACCACCTCCTACCTGGCCGATGCGATTGACCTGTTCCGCTATTACCAGCGCCTCGCCGAGCGAGCCATGGAGCAGTGTCCCGACGCCGGCCTCTTCGCCACACTCGACCCGGAGTCCAACTCCATCGCCACGATCGTCAAGCACATGACCGGCAATATGCGGTCCCGCTGGACCGACTTTCTGACCAGCGACGGCGAAAAGGCCGACCGCAACCGCGACAGCGAGTTTGAGGCCCCGCCGAGCACGCGGGCCGAGATGATGGCCGTCTGGAGGTCGGGCTGGGACGTTCTGTTCCGCGCCCTGGAGCCCCTGACCGATGCCGACCTGGCCCGGACGGTTACGATTCGCGGCGAGGCTCATTCCGTCACCCAGGCAATCCATCGCCAGATCGCCCATTACAGCTATCATGTGGGCCAAATCGTCTATCTCGCCCGCCACTTCGCCGCGCCCGGCGGCCAGTGGCGCTCGCTCAGCATTCCCCGCCGGGGCTCGGCGGAGTTCAACGCCGCCGTCCGCGCCGGCGAACGATCCCAGCGCTGATGCCATTGCTTGGCGCGGGCCGCAGCCCCCGCCGCTGGCGGGCGGGCGCCTGCGGGCTAAAGAGTCTGTGTGACAACTTGTGTTCGCCGGGAACGGATTGGGCTTGCCGGAGGGGAAGGCGATGAGAGAAAAAGTGGGGAGAGGAGACCGCGATGCCCTATATTCCCTATAGTCCGAACCAAGCATA
>JAKAUF010000128.1 GCA_021827785.1 Acidobacteriota bacterium
ATTTTTCGATCTCACCAGCGCGCGCGGCGCCTTGGTGAGCGATGTGGAGGCGAATAGCGAAGCCGCCAAGATCGGGCTGAAGGTGGGCGACGTCATTGTCGCCGCCAACGGCGTGCCGATCAAGGGTCCGGGCCAACTGCAAGAGATGACCAGTCTGAGCGCTCCCGGGACGCACGTCACGCTGAAGGTGATGCGCAATGGCAAGCCGATGGTGTTCCACGCGGTATTGACCACGGCCCCGAAACAAAACGAGCAAGTCGTGTCGAACCATGCGGCGGCGACGCAAGGCTTCCACCTGGGCGTGACCGTCGGCAATCTGACCCCGGATGTGCGGCAGCAGTTGCATTTGCCGGACAACGTGCATGGCGCGGTGATCCATAGCGTGGAGCCGGGCAGCGCCGCGGCGAACAGCCAGGTGCTGGGTCCGGGCGTGGTGATCGAATCCATCAACCGCCATCCCGTGGACAGCGCCGATCAATTGAGCCAACTGCTCCGCGGCCTGCCGGCGGATCAGCCCATCCTGGTGCGGTTCTACGTGGACGGCAGCAGCGGATTCACCGTGGTGCACCCGCTGGAATCGGTGCACTAAACTACAGCCCAAGCGCGCCCTAGCGGGCGCGTTGGGAAGCTAGGCTCGGCGGGCGCGCAGGAATGCGCGCCCGCTTTTTTTGCCGCGAACCGGCGTGCCCGCCGGCGGTTTCCCTGGCGCCCGGCGCCCAGCGCGGACTACGGACCTAGTTCCTAACCGGCAGGGCAAAACGGCTTTAGCGCGGTGCGGGTAGAGGCGCTACTCTGGACGCAGTGGAGGCGAACATGAGGCTGTTGCGCGGCTTGGGGTGCGTGGTTTTACTGACCGGTGTAGCGTTGACTAGCGGCTGGGCGGGGGCTCCGCCCAATGCCGCGGCGATACCCTCCGGAACCTTGATTCTGCCCGCTGGAACGCCGATCCGGGTGCAATTGGAGACGTCCATTTCCAGCGCCGACGCCCGGCGCGGCGACCGTTTCGCCGGACTGGTGATGCGGGCGGTTTACGTCAACGGGCAGCGGGCGATACCGCGCGGCTCCATTTTAGAAGGCGAGGTGCGCGAGGTGATGGATCATCGCGTCGCCACGGGCGCGTCGGCGCTGCTATTGCGGCCGGATTTCTTGGCGCTGCCGGACGGCCGCCGTTTCCACATCAGCGCGCAGGTCACCGAAGCCCTGGCCGCGGGCAACGTGCATGTCGGCTCGGAGGGCATGATCGAGGCAAACCGCGGCATGGATGCGACTAACGTCCACTGGAGCGAAGCCGGCACGGCGGGCGGTTTGGCCACCGGCGCGATCGTAGCCGGCGCCCAAGGCGCGCTGATCGGCACCGGGGTGGGCGCCGCCGTGGCGGTCGGCTGGTGGCTGCTGAGCCATCGTCACGCCACGCTCAACCAAGGAGCCGAGTTGGATGTGACCTTACAGCGGCCGGTGGCGCTGGCGCCGAACGGTGCGCCGCAACCGGCGGCGCCGGGGCGTCCAAGGCTGCAACAGCGGCCCGTCTCGGCGCGGGTTCCGGCTGCCGCCGCGGCGGGCACGCCGCGGCATCCGCAACGCTTGGTCAGCGGTCCCCAGCCGCTGCCGCTGCCGGCCTATCAACCGCCGCCGATGCCGACGGTGCAAAACCTTCCGGCGCCGGTTCCCGCAACCGCCCATTAGCCGCCGCGCCGCCCGATGAGCCTTTACCGCGCCTATCGCCGGCTGGTGGCGATTCGCCTTCGGGAGCGCGTGTACCGGGTGCCCGAGAACAACTATCTTTTGCGGTGCTTTCAATACCTTTGCCCGCGCACCATTCCCTACGGCGCATTTTGCTGGAACGAACAATGCCAAAACTGCCGCGTGCAGTGGCGCCTGGGACCGGAGGAAAAGACCCGCGTGGGCCTGAGTTGCAAGCTGGTGGTGCGCGAGGGCATGGAGATTACCGGCCTGGCGCCGGAGTTGGCGGGACTGATGTCGCGGGTGTGGTCGGCGTCCACCGGGGATATCGTTTATCATCCAGAGAAAGGACGGGAAGGGTCCGGCGATGACCAGGGATGAATTCGAACTGGTGGCGTTACGGCGCTTGCAGAAGCTGTATCCGCAGGCCCGCTTTCTCAAGGCGGGGCAGCTGGAGATCGCCATTGTTCGTACTCCGTCCGGCCGTCGCACGCCACACCGCTTGCGGCTGGCCCGCGCCTGGGCGGCGTTCTGCCAGAATGGCGAGCGTTTCGATCTTGACGGTTATCTGACGCGCGTCATCGGCACCATCGAGCACCGCCTGCCGCCGGAATGGGAAGCGGCGCGGGGCATGGTGTTTCCGCGATTGATCGCGGAGGCGCATCTGCCGGAGAAGGATCCGCCGCTGTTTTATCCCGTAGCCGGGCCGCTGGGCTACGTTCTTGGTTGCGAGGAGTATGACGTCGCGCTGAAGGCGGAGCACCTGGAGAACTGGAACATTCCCGAAGAATGCGTCCTCGCCGCCGCGATGGAGAACCTGGGCCGTTTATGGCAAGCCGCCACCATCGTCGCCTGGACCGTTCAGGATGAGGTGCGCGCCTTCCACGTGGAGGTGGCGCATGGGGAAAAAGCCGCCTTCCTGCTGCTGCCGGAGTTCTACCAACGCGGCTGCGAACTGCTCGACGCGACGGAATTGCTGGTCGCCGTGCCGAATCGCAAGTTCCTGGTGGCGTTCGGGGCTGAAGATGACGAGTTCCGCGAGGTGTTGCGCCCGATCGTGAAGAAGGAACGGGCCTCCGGATTGCCCCTGAGCTCGGCTTTAGTGGGTTTGGATGAGTCCGGTTTCGCGATTTCCCGCGTGGTAATGGAATAGACCGGCCCCACGATCCTGGCCGGCCGGCCAGCCTCCGCCCATGGGTCTACGGCGAACGGTTTGGCGCTGGGCAAAAGTGCTAAATTGAGAGGCACGGAGGTGTGAATGGCTTCGACTTTCCGTTCTCGTTTGCGCCAGCGGCCGCGCCGCTTGGCCGGGTTGGGGGTGACCGCGGCGGTTCTGGCCGGAATGGCGGCGATGGCAGTCGCGCCTCGCAATGCCTATGCCAGTGAACCTGGGCAGCGCCTGAAGAGCGCGGCGCAAGTGTTCCACGCCATCATGAGCGCGCCGGACGGGGGCATTCCCCGTGGCTTGCTGCACCACGCGCGATGCGTCATCGTGGTGCCGGGCATGAAGCGCGCGGGCTTCATTTTCGGGGGCAACTTCGGGAAGGGCGTGGTCAGTTGCCGCAACGGCAACGGCTGGTCAGCGCCGTTGTTCCTGACCTTCGGCGGCGGCAGCTTCGGGTTGCAAATCGGCGCTCAGGATGCGGACATCGTCATGCTGATCATGGACCAGCGCGGCGAGCACTACCTGCTGAAAGATAAGTTCACCCTGGGCGGGGGTATTGACGCCACCGCCGGTCCGGTGGGCCGCAGCGCCAGCGCGGAAACCGACGCCCTGATGCACGCCGAGATTCTCACCTATTCCCGCAGCCGGGGGCTGTTCGGCGGCATTACGCTGAAGGGCGGCGTGGTTAAGCAGGATCACGGCGCCAACCGCCATTACTACGGGAGCGCCACCGCGCACAGCATTTTGTCCGGCGCCGTGGGTGCGCCGGAGCAGGCGCGGCCGTTGCTGAGCGAGCTGCACGACTACAGCACGGAGTAGGCTACGGCCGGTAGCGGCGGTGTCGAGGCGCTGGAGCGGGCCGGTTGGGAGTTGAGTCCCGGCCCGCGCCGGCGCCAAAGCCACCGGCCCCGGCGCCAAAGCCATTGGTTGCAAGCGGCTGGCGGCAGCGCTCCGGCGCGCCTGTTTCCCGGTCCCCTGCTTTTGGCGCTTCCGCGCCACTCTGCGTTTCCCGGGAAGACGGCGGGCGGAATTCGCGCTGTCAGCGGCCGCGTCTGGACGCCGGACGGGCTAGCTGGCGAGGGGGGCGGCGAAGAACGCCTCGACCTGCTCCAGGGCTTGCGCCTCGCTGCGGCTGTGGTAGATGGCCTGGCGCAGGTCGCCGCCGCGTTCGACCCCATGCGTGAACCAGGCGGCGAACTGCTTCATTTTGCCGAGCGTTCCGGGCAGGCTTTCCGCCAGCAACAGACGGAAGTAGCGAAGAATGAGCTCCGCCCGGTCGGCGTCGGAAGGTAGGGTGTAGCGCCCAGTTTGGCGATACTCCTCGATCTGGCGAAAGATCCAGGGGTTGGCCGCGGCGGCGCGGCCAATCATGACCCCGTCACAGCCGGTCGCCGCCACCATGGCCGCCGCATCCTCCGGGCGGCGCACATCGCCGTTGCCGAAGACGGGGATGCGGACCGCCTGCTTCACCTCCGCGATCCATTGCCATTGCGCCTGCCCGGAATAGCCCTGGGCCCGGGTGCGGGCGTGGAGAGATAGCGCGTTCACGCCTTCCGCTTCCGCCATGCGCGCCAACTCGGCATGCACCAAATGCTGGTCGTCCCATCCGGCGCGGAACTTGACGGTAAACGGGATGCGCACGGCCGCGCGAATGGCCGCGAACATGCGCCCCAGCAGCGGCAAATCGCGCAATAGCCCGGAGCCGCCGTTGCACTTGACCACCTTTTTCGCCGGGCAGCCGAGGTTTAAATCCACGGCGTCGAAGCCCATTTGCTGCACCAGAGCCGCCGCCTCCGCCATGACCGCGGGATCGGAACCGAACAACTGCGCGGCGATGGGCCGCTCACTTTCCGCAAAACTCAAATAGCGGCGGGCGACGCGTTCCGACCGGATCAAACCCTCGCTGGAGGTGAACTCGGTCATGATGAGGCCGCAGCCGCCGAGGCCGCGAAGAAACTGGCGGAAGACGGTGTCGGTGATACCCGACATGGGCGCCAGAATGGTCGCCGGCTGGACCGGAACGCCGCGGTCGCCGTGGCGAATGGCCGCCGCCGCGGGCAGGGCATCGGGCGTGGCGCGGCGCTCGGCCATCGGCGTGTCCCAAAGCTTATTCACCCATCTAGTGTACCGGTCGGGGGCGGCTGTCCACAGCGGATGCCCACGGCGCCGCCCACGGCGCTGCCCACCCAACCAGCCCGGCGCCTCCGCTGACTGCACGCAGCGGAAGCCCGATGCCGCCGTGTCAGTGCTTGATGACCACCGGGGCCAGATGGTGCGGCGCGGGCTTGGCCAGCCGCGGAAGCGGAGCGGCGGGGCGCGCGGGCGGTTTCGCCGCCGTGGACGTCCGCTGCGCCGCCGGCGCCTTGGCCAGTGCTTGGCTGATTTCCTGGTCCACCTGGTCCAACTGCTTGCCCGCCGCCGCCAAATGGCCTTGTGACGTGAGCGTGCGGTATTGCTGCATATGCCGCTGAATGCGCTGGAGGACGGCGCTGGGCACCCTGGCGACGGGAGGCGCCGGTGACGACGCCGTGGTGGACGCTGCCGCGGCCCCCGCGGTGAACGAGGTCGCGGGGGCATTGCCGCCGGAGGGCGGCTGGGCCAACTCCGCTTCGGCTTCCGCCAAGTTGTCGGCGTAGACGATGCGGTCGCCGACGGCGAAAATCAGCTTTTTGAGCTGCGGGAGGTGCGCCTGCGTGGCCTCCAGGTAGATGGGCTCGACGTACAAGAACGTACCGCCCACGGGCAGCACCAGCGTATTGCCGCGGATGACACGGCTGCCTTGCTGGTTCCAGAGGCTGAGATCGCGGCTGATGCGGCGATTCTGGTCCACTTGGCTTTCAATTTGCAGCGGGCCGTAGGTGAGCTGATCCTTGGGCAGGCGGTAGGCGATCAGTTCGCCGTAGTGGTTCGGGCTGCAGCGCGCGGCCAGCCAGGCGGTCAAATTGTCGCGGTGGTTGGGCGTGAACGGCAGCATCAGGACGAACTCGGCCTGGGATTCGCCGGGCAATTGCAGCATGACGTAGTAGGGGTCGGTGGTGCGCGATTCCTCTTGCCCGACCATCTGCTTGGCGATGTCCCATTTGTCTTCCTTGTTGTAGAAGACCTCGGGATCCGTCATGTGATAAATGCGGTAGATCTGGGCCTGGATCTCGAACAGCGTTTCCGGATAGCGGATGTGCGCCAGCAACGTTTTCGGCATCGCCGAGCGCGGCAGGAACAGGTGGGGGAAGACGCGGCGGTAGGCGGCGATGATCGGGTCCTGGGCGTCAAAAATGTAGAAATGCACCCGCCCGGTGTAGGCGTTCACGGTGATTTTGACGCTGTTGCGGATGTAGTTGAGTTCCCGGCTGCCGAGGTCCACCGGCTCGGAATAGGGATGCAGATCGCTGTAGGTGTAGGCGTCGAGAATCCAGGTCAACCCGCCATGGCCGTTCACGACCAGGTACGGATCGGGATCGAGCATCAGGAAAGGGGCGAGCCGGTGCACGCGGCGGGTGATCTGGCGGTCGAGCAGGAGCTTGGAGCCGGGGCGGAAATAATGCGTGAGGAGGATGTTGTAGTCGTTGCGGGCGATGGCCGCCACCCAGCGCATGCCCATGCCGCCGATGGGGATGCCGGTTGCGGCGTTGAAGCTGTTGTAGGCGTTGTCCTCGCCCTTGGGATAGTCAAACTCCGGCTGCTTGGTGTTCACGAAGACGGCGCGGTTGTTCTGCTCGCCGAAATAGATCTGCGGCCGCTTGAGCTGGAAGTAGGGCAGGGAGCTGACCGTCGGCGCGTCCTTCAGGAAATACCGCGGCTCGCCATTGGCGTGAGCGGCATTGACCAAGGCCGCGACCGCGCCATATCCGTGGGTGTATTCCAAGCGCAGGTTGACCCAGGTTTGGGCTTGCTCCGGCAGGAGATTGGTATCCAGGGAGCGCGCGGAGATCATCACCTCCCGCTTGCGGCCGTGGATCAGGTAGCGGTCGAAGTCCACGTCGGCAAAGGTGTAGTAGGGGCGGAGCGTTTGCAACTGCGTGATGTTGTCGTGGAAAGGCCGCCAATCCCATAAACGGATGTTGTCCGCCGTGGCGGGATACTGGCTCAGGTCCAGCGTATCGGCCTTGACGGGGCGATATGTCTTTTGCTGGATGGTCTGAGAGATGTTATAGGCCATGCGCGTGGCGTGGATATGATCCGCGATGTAGGGGGTTTCCAGGGCGAGTTCATTGGGGCGGACGTAAAACTGCCGCACCGCTCCCTCGATCAGGGAAGGCAAAATCAGCAGGGCGGCGAACACCACCGCCACCGCAGCGGCGAGGGCCTTGGGATTCCAGAAGCGGCCAAACAGCCGCCATGGAGCGCCGGGAAAATCCGTGATGCGCGCGGCGTAACCTGGCCCGTGGCCGGTAACGCGGCCAGTGTCGGCGCCGGCGGCGGCCGGCCGCGCGCGGCTTGCGGGGTGGGCCAACACGCAGGTCACCGCCAGCGCCAGGGCCAGCACGATCTGCACCCAATACAGCGGCAGCGCCCAGTGCGCGTCCACATAGTCGGCGCCGTACAGGAAGCTGTGGCGGGAATACAGGATGGAGTAGCGCGCGAAGAACTGCGCGCCGGCGAACAGGGCGAGCAAGACCGCGCCGCCGGCGCGCACCACGCCGGCCAGCGACACCGGGAGCGGGGCGCGGTTCACCACGGGCGGGGGAGGGGCATAGCCCTGCGACTGGGCCAGGATTCGTTCCCGCCAATCGCCCATGCGGTCGGCCGAGGAACCGGCCGCCAGGGCCATGGCGTAGACCACGAGGGCGAGGACCAGCAATGCCGCCAGCCAGCCGTAGAGCATTTCGTAAAAGGGCAGGCGGAAGAGATAGAACGTGAGGCCATGGCCGAAGATGGGATCACGGTAGCCAGGCTCGGGACGCGCGCCCAGGAACAGGGCAATCGTCCAGGGATTCAGCAGTTGGACGGAGATAAAGATGCCCAGGACCGCCGCGGCGGCATAGCCCGTCCAGGCAAAGAGGCGGGTGCGTGACAGCGGGGTGGCGGCGCGGTGGCGGGCCACCCGGAATACCGCGGCGAGACATGCGATCGCAACGATGGAGCCGACCGCCTGGGGAATCCATTCGACGCGGACGTAGCGCCAATACGTGGGCAGCTGGCCGAGGTCGCGCCACCAGGCGAGGCTGAGGAGGAAGCGGGAGCCCTCGATCAAGATGAATAGCGCCGCGACGGCGGCGCCGATGTCCCGCGCCAGGACGGTGGGATCTGGGTGCCCGCGGCGGCGGCTCCACAGCGTGTGGGCGGCCACCAAGACGATGGCGGCAAGAACCAAAAAGTTGATCATGAGGGCTTGGGGCGCAAGGATCGGCCCAAGGGATCAGGATACGCCCGCGAGCTGGATCGCGCAGCTACGGGCCGCTAGCGGGTTCAAGGGACCACCGCCCACGATTGGCGATTGCGCCGATATAGGCCAGCCCGCCACCGGACGGCGGTACGCGGGGAGTTGCGGATGTTTCGCAGTGGCGATGGGGCCGGCGGCGCGCTTGGCGCGATCGCGCAACGCTTACGAACCTGCTGGTTCAGCAGCCAATTTCAGGAGAACCATGTGAAATAGCCGATCGTTTATTTTCTTGAGGTTGCGGACGAAATGTTACGTTTTCTCATCCCCTAGCGGGCCAGGGCAAGTGGCCGCGAATTTGGCGCGTCGAGATTATTCCCGGACGACCTGGGCGGGACGCTTATCGCTGCGCAGCCCCAGGTAGGCGGGAGCGCGCATCTTGCCATCCGGCGTCCACTCCAGAAACTTGGCTTCCACCACCAGCGCGGGCGCGACGGGGTGAAAACGGCTATTTGGCAGGCCGGCGACGGCGGCGCGGCGGCGGGGCAAGGCGCGCATGCGGGCGAGCAGGTCACGGCGCACGGCGGCGCTGAACCCCGTGCCTACATTTCCGATGTAGCGGTACTGACGTTTGCCCGGCTCATAAACCGCCAACAGCAGGGAACCGAAGCAATCCCGCGAGCCCTGGGGATCGGTATAGCCGACGATAACCGCCTCCTGGCGGCGCTCCAACTTGAATTTGAGCCAATCCCGGCTACGGCCCTGGGCGTAGGCGGATTCCGCGCGTTTGGCCATCACGCCTTCCAAGTTTTGCTGCTTGGCGAGCGCGAGCAGTTCGACCCCGCTGCCGGCCACATGATCGGAATAGCGGATGGCGGCGCCGGTGGCGAGATGCTGCTGGAGCCAGGCCTTACGGGCCTGGAGGGGCGTTTTGAGGAGGATGGCGCCGCGCGCGTAAAGGATATCGAAGGCGTAAAAGACCACGGGATATTTCTCCCCGGCGCGGGCGATCTCGGCGTCGCCGGTCAGGTTGATGCGTTGCTGGAGGCGGGAAAAATTGGCGCGGCCTTGCGGGTCCAAAGCGACAATTTCCCCATCGAGGACCGCGTCCATCGGAGCGTTTCCATCGCCCGCGGAACCTCCGCCTTCCCCGTCGCCGTGGAGGGCCTTCCCGAGGTCTGCTAACTCGGGGTATTGGCGGCTGATGTCGCGGCCGGTGCGGGAGACCCATTGCACCCGGCCCTGGCGGCAATAGGCCAGGGCGCGGACGCCATCCCATTTGATCTCATACAGCCACTGGGGATCCGAGAAGGGATGGTGGCTCAGCGTGGCGAGCATGGGACGCAATTTTTGCGGCATGGGGCCGGGGACCGCGCCGGGCAGGGAGAGAGGCGAAGACGCCGGCGATTCCGCTGGCTGGGGGGCGCGGCGCGGGGCCGATCCGATGGGGAGAGCGGCGCGGAGCGCCGACGGTGGTTGCGGGGATGGTGTCTTGGCGCGGCGGCCGTGCGCGGCGCGGGGTGCGTCCGCCGATGCCCGCGGGGAGGTGGCCGCCGGTTTCCGCCGGCGTACGCCGCCGGGCGCGCGCACGGCCTTGGCGGCGTTTGCCGCCGGCGCCGGCCGGCGGGCTCGGGCCACTGTGCGGCTAGGCCGCGCGCCCCGCTTAGGCGT
>JAKAUF010000038.1 GCA_021827785.1 Acidobacteriota bacterium
GCCGCGCTTCCGGTCTCCGGGACGCGGCGGTTTCCTTTTGGCCGCTCACCGCGGCCCGCGGGCGGGCGCGCAGAGGGCCGCTGGTGCGGCGCCGCCACGACCGGGCGAGCGGCGAACGGCCGCTGGGCCTTTCGCGGCAACTTGGCGATGCCCTGAGCGCTCGCGGGCGTCCGTTGCCGGCTGTCGAGGCCCAGCCGCGGCCCCGCAACGCGGGGTGTCGAAAAATGGGCGGCTGGGCCGCCCCCAAAGATTGCCTGGTGCGGGCCTCGGGGCGGGGCCAGCCCAAAAGCGGGACTCTGAGAGCGCGGCCGCTGCAGAAAAACCTTGACATTCCTGACGTAGTGGATTTTACTTTCTTGCGTTTACTTTTGTTTTCCATTGCACAAGCAAGCGGGAGGGCCTATGGCGGTGCATCGGCGGATCGTAGGGTTGGCGTTGGCGTTGGTGTTGGGGGCGGCGGCTCCGGCATGGGCGCAGTTCACGACGGCGAGCCTCGGCGGGCAGGTGACTGATGCCTCGGGCGGCGCGATCGTCGGCGCGACGGTGCGCCTGCGGGACACCGGGACCGGCCAGGCCTTTTCTGCCCGCACCTCGACCGCTGGCCGCTACCTGTTCCCGGCGCTGCCGGTCGGCGGATACCGGCTGACCGTTTCCAAAGCCGGATTTCAGACCTTCGTGCAGACCGGTATTGTTCTGAGCGTTAACCAAACGGCTACCCAGTCGGTGACGCTAAAAGTGGGCGCCACCAGCCAGGAGGTGACCGTCAGCGGTAATGCGCCGCTGGTCACGACCCGCTCAGCGGCGGTCGGCCAACTCGTGAACCGGCGCAGCATCGCCAACTTGCCGCTCAATGGCCGCCAGGCGCAGAGCCTGGTGTTTCTGGTGCCCGGCGCCGCGGACGTCACCAACAACTACTGCGGAGCGGGCTGCGAAGGCGGCGCCTACCCCGGCGAGCAATACGCCGACGTCAACGGCGGCGGCCCCAACGGCGTCAATTATCAGTTGGACGGCGCCGATAACAACGATACGTACATGAACACCAATTTGCCGTTTCCCGATCCCGACGCCATTCAGGAGTTCAGCGTCCAGACCGGGAACATGAGTGCGGAGTACGGCAATGCGGTCAGCGGGGTGGTCAACATCGTCACCAAATCGGGCACCAACCGGTTCCACGGTGATCTGTTCGAGTTCCTGCGCAATGACGCCTTCGATGCGCGCAATTTTTTTGCCACCACGCGGGACCGGTTGAAGCAAAATCAGTTCGGCGGCACTCTGGGCGGGCCGATCCTGCGCAACAAGCTGTTCTTCTTCGCCAGCTACCAGGGCGAAATCACCCGCACCGCGCCCAACGGCAACATCGCCATCGTGCCCACGCTGGCCGAGCGCGGCGGCGACTTCAGCGCGCTATGCTCCGCGTACGATTCCTCGGGCATGTGCACGCCCGCCGCTTTGGCCGCCGGCGGCACGCAGCTGACGGATCCCAGCACCGGGCAGCCCTTCGCCTATAACAAGATTCCCTCCGGCGACCTCTCGACGCCGGCGCGGAACTTCCTGAAGTACCTGCCCCTGCCGAATCAGCCGGGCGGCGTACTGAATTATCTGGGCCCCGCGGCCAACACAACGGACAACCAGTTTCTCGGGAAAATTGATTATTATCTGGGCGCCAAGCAGCACATCAGCGGACATTATTTTTTCACCCGGTTCAACGAGCCGGCGCCGGCGGTGGGCAGCGACATTTTGGCGATGAGTTCCAACGCCAACCGCATCCGGGTGCAGACAGTGGCCCTGAACGACGCCTATGTCGCCTCGCCAACGCTGCTGTTCAACACCTGGTACGGCTGGAATCAGCAGGTGGGGGGGTACGTGCAGTCGGCGCCGTTTTCGGCGAATGCCCTGGGAGTGAACATGGCGCCGTCGCCGACGCCGCAGCTGAACATCACGGTAGACGGTTACTTTGCCGCCGGTTCGTCCAATGTCGGCGCCTACGACCGCGGCGACCAGACCCTGCGGGAAGTGATTACTTGGGTCAAGGGCAATCAGCAGCTCACCATGGGCGGCGAGATGCTGCGCGTCACCGCGCCCATCAGCAATCAATACCTACAGGGCGGCAGCTTTGATTTTGGAGGAAGTCTTTCGGGCAACAACCTCGCCGATTTCATGCTAGGCGACGTGACCCAGTTCGTGCAGGGGGGCGGGATTTATGCCAACGTCACCGGCTACAATTGGGCGGCATTCCTCCAGGATGACTGGCACGCGACCTCCAGCCTGACGCTGAGCGGCGGGCTACGCTGGAATCCCTATTTGCCCTATACCGACAGTGAGAACCGGCTGCCCTGCTTTCTGCCCGGGCATCAGTCGCAGCGCTTCCCGAACGCTCCGGCGGGCCTGCTGTTCGCGGGCGATCCCGGGTGCCCGGCGGGAACGGTCAAGTCCAATTGGTCGGCGTTCGCCCCGCGTTTCGGTTTCGCCTACCGGGTCACCGCGGATGGAAAGACCAGCCTACGCGGCGGTTTCGGGCTGTATTATCAGCCGCCGGAAACTCTGGCGTGGCAGGATGCGGCCGGCGTCGCCCCCTTCGCGCCAGTCTTCACGCTGAACGGCGTGAGCTTCGCCGACCCCTGGGGCAGCGCCGGGCTAAGCGATCCCTTCCCGGCGCAGTTCGGGCCGAAGCTGCCGCCGTCGAACGTCGCCTTCACCCTGCCGGCCACGCTCTCCTACTACTTCGCGCCCGGTTTCACCATGCCGGTGATCACCACCTGGAATCTGACCCTGGAGCGGCAACTCGGCAACACATTCTTGGTCCGCGCCGCCTATTTCGGCAACCGCGGGCAACACCTGTTTGGCACGTCGGATCAAGAGCCGATGGCCGATATCAACGCCGCCGTTTATGTGCCGGGCAATTCGACCGAAAACAACACCCAGCAGCGGCGGCCCTATCCCAACTTCGGCCCCATCGGCGTGATTGACTCGGGCTATAACTCCAACTACAACGCGCTGCAGCTGACCGTGCAGAAGCGCATGGGGCACGGACTGTCGTTCTTGGCCGATTACACCTGGGCGCGCAACTTCAACGATTTTTCCGAATCAGTCAACCAAAGCTACTATCAAACCAACCCGCATGACCGCGCCTTCAACTACGGGCCCGCCTCCAGCGACCTGCCGCAGGCGTTCAAGTTCTCCGGTACCTGGGCGCTGCCGGCGGGCCATCGGGCGGGGATCGTGGGCAAGCTGCTGAGCGGTTGGGAGGCGGCGCCGATCGTGACCTGGCAGAGCGGTTTTCCGTTCACGGTGATGAGCGGCTTGGACAACTCCTTCAGCGGGGATTACGTGGATCGCGCCAGCCTGACCGGCGCGGGCATGGCGGGCGCCACCCTCAGCGCGGCGCGGTCGCACGCGGCCCAGGTGCAGGAGTACTTCAACACCGCGGTGTTCGTGCCCAACGCCCTGGGCACCTTCGGCAATGAGCCGAAAAACGGCCTGCGCGGCCCGGGCCTGTTCAACACGGATCTGGCGATCCTGAAGGACACACGCGTCGGCGAGCATGAAACGGTGCAATTCCGCGCCGAGCTGTACAACGCCTTCAACAACGTCAACTTTGGGACGCCCGACGCGGTGCTCACCGATCCTCAGTTTGGGCAACTCACCTATACCGCCGCCAGTCCGCGGATCATGCAGTTTGGGCTGAAGTTCCGGTTCTAACCATCGTGCTCCCCATGCGCTTCTTGCTCACCCGAATCGCCGCTTCCACCGCCCTGGCCGCTTGCGCCGTCCTGGTAACGGCCCCGGCCCAGGCGCAAGCCGCGCCGCAAATCCGCAACGCCGCACTCACCGTCGCCGCGCGCGCCCGGGCCGGCGGCTACGCCGTGCTGGCCGCCGGTCAGGCGGCGCCGGTGCTGGTGGCGCAAGTGGGCGCGGAGGTCAACCATCATTGGGTCAGCGCCGCGGCGTACCCGCGCCACAGCGCGGAGGTGACGGCGTTTCACGACGCCTTGGGCGCGGGGCAAGTGCTGACGCTGCGCTTCGGCGGTCTGGCCGGCGAGCCCGACCTGATCTGCCGCCTCCGCCTGTACGCCGATCACCCCTATGGCGATATCCAGTTGACGGCGCACAACGCCACGGGCCGGGCGCTGGCGATCCAGGGCCTGCGGCTGGCCGACGCGGCGGCGGTCAACCTGGGCGCGACGCAAGCCCGCGACCGCATCTTGGCGGAATCGGTGAGCGAGGACCCCTCCATCCATATCGCCGGCTTGGGCCGCGCGCCGCGGGGCGGTTTCCATGGCTATCGCGACCTGCTCATTTACAACCGTGCCGACCGCCGCGGCCTGTTGCTTGCCGCGCTGACCGAAGACCGGTTTTTGACCGTGGCGCACCTGGCGGTGCGGCCCGGCGCCCGGCGCATTGCCGGCCTGACGCTGGACGAAACCGGAATGACGCGGGTGACGCTACAGCGCGACAAGATTCCCGTCGCCGAGCGCATGTTCCTCAATCTGCCGCTGGCGCCCGGCGGCTCACTGGCCTCCGATCTGGTGATGTTCGCGGCCGGCCCCGGCTATTTGGCGCCGCTGGAGCGGTACGGCCGCGCCGTCCGCCGTCTGCACCGCACCCATTTCACCCGCCGCGACGACCCCATGGGCTGGTGGAGCTGGACGGCGTTTTATGGCGGCATCACCAGCGGCGAGGTCTGGACCAACGCCTTGTGGCAGGCCGAGCATCTGCGCCGCCTGGGCTACAACTACCTGCACATTGACGAGGGGTATGACTACGCGCGGGGGGAATACACCACCGCCAACGCCACGCAGTTTCCCAACGGCATGTGGGTGCTGGAGCACCGCATCCGCGGCCTGGGGCTGATTCCCGGCATCTGGACCGCGCCGTTCGAGGTTTCCGCCCGCGCCTGGGTCTACCAGCATCACCGCAACTGGCTGCTGCACGACGCCCAAGGCCAGCCCATCCGCGTCAACTACGTCACCGGGCACAGCGATCCGCTCTACGTGCTGGACACGACCAACCCCGGCGCGCAGGCGTATCTGCGCCGCACCTACCGCATCCTGACGCGGCGGTGGGGCGTGCGCTATATCAAGCTGGATTTCATGGATGCCTCCGCCATCGAAGGCGACTACTACCGGCCCGGCACGACGGCGCTGGAGGCGCAGCGCATCGGCCTGCGCATCATCCGCCAGGCGGTGGGTCCGGGCGTGCTGCTGGATAAGGACGGCAGCGCCATGCTGGCGCCGGTGGGTTTGGTGAACGAGGGCCGCATCGCGCCGGACACGGGCCACTCCTTCGCCGCCAGCCGGGACGCGGTCAGCAACATGGCCAGCCGGTTTTACATGAACGGCAACTTCTTCGTCGCCGATCCGGACGCGTTTTCAGTGTCGCGGGAAATCGAGCCGGAACAGCATTGGCATGAGTCGCGCGCCGGCCTGACCTTCCATGAGGCGCAGGTGCAGATCGTGCTGGCGGCGATGGCGGGCGGCATGTTTGAAATCGGCGACGACCTTCCCACGCTGGGCGCCGAGCGGCGCCGGCTGGCGCTGGCCGAGAACCGGCAGATCATTGACCTGAACCGGCTAAGGCGCTCCGCGCTGCCGCTGGATTTGATGACCTTCCCGCGGGCCGATGGCGCGCCCAGCGTGTTCTATCTGCGCGAGGACCGGCGCCAGGCGATGCTGGCGGTCTTCAACTGGACGCAGCATGCGACGCGGCACGCGCTTTCGCTGGCGGCGCTGGGCTTTCCCGCCACGGGCGCGGTCCGCGCCTACGACGTGCTCGACCATAATGCGCCGCTGGCGCTGCCCGGCGGCGAGGTGCGGATCGCGGCCGAAGCGCCGCGCTCGGTGCGCCTGATCGAACTGGTGAACACCGCGCTGCCCGCCGCCGCGCCGCGGCTGGTGGTGACCGCGCCGGCCGCCGCGCGCGCGGGCCAAGCCCTAACGTTCGCGGCCGTCCCGGCCGCCGGATCGCCGCCCGTGCTCCGCTACCGGTGGAGTTTCGGCGATGGCACCTCCATGGCCGGGGCCAGCGTGCGCCATACCTTTACCCATGCCGGCGTATTCACGGTCACGGTGACTGCCCGCGGCTTGGCCTCCGTGCATGGGACGCCGGTCCGCCGCCGCCGGTTTAAGGTGCGCGTGACCGGACATCCGCGCACCCGCTTCACGCTGCGCCAAAACCGGCGCTATCCCGCGGGGCGATGAGCGTGCCGGGCCGCCAGCGCCGCGGGCCGCGCCACTGTCCGCGCCCGTCCGCGGCTGTCGGCATGCCCTAACATGAGAAAAGTGACTTCAGGAACGGACACAGGCATGTCGCTGCTGGCGGAGGAGCGGCGGCGCAAGATCGTGGAGCTGCTGCACCAAGACGGCAAGGTCTTGGTCAACGGCTTGGCGCGCCGTTTCGCCACCTCGCAGGTGACCATCCGCCAGGATCTGGAGGCGCTGCACGGGCAAGGGCTGCTGCATCGCACCCATGGCGGGGCCCTGCCGGTGCGCTCCGCGGCCCTGTTGGACCGCAGCTTACAGGACAAGGAAAAGCTCTACCGCCGGGAAAAGCACCGCATCGCCCTGGCCGCGGCGCGGCAGGTCGAAGAGGGCCAATCCGTCGTGCTGGACTCCGGCAGCACCACCACCGCCGTAGCCCGGGAGTTGCGCCGGTTTCGCCAGCTCACCGTCATCACCAATGCGGTCAATATCGCGGCGGAGTTGGCGGGCACGGAAGTCGAGGTCATTCTGACCGGCGGGAGCCTCCGCCCCAATTCCTTTTCCTTGGTCGGGCCCTTGGCGGAAGCCACCTTGCGCCAGCTTAGCGCCGACATTTTGTTTCTGGGCGTGGACGGCTTCGATTCCGCTTTTGGCCTGACCACGCCGAACGTCATGGAGGCGAAGGTCAACCAAGTCATGCTGCACATCGCCCGGCGGCGCGTGGTGGTCTGCGACTCCAGCAAATTCGGCTCCCGCAGCCTGTCGCTGATCGCGCTGCCGGGGGCCATCCACCAAGTGATCACAGACCGCGGCTTGTCGGCCGAAGATGAACGCGCATTGCGCGAGGCCGGCATCGAGGTCACGATCGCCTAACTGTCCCTTGATCCGATGAACTCCCAACCTCCCCTAGGCGCGCACACCGGCGCGGAGATTCAGTCCCAGCCGGAACGTTGGCAACAATCCCTGGACCACTTCGCCGCCGGCGGCGAGGCGCGGCGCATCGCCCGCGCGCTGCCCGGCCATCGCGACTGGCTGTTCGTGGGCTGCGGATCGAGTTACTACTTGGCGCAGACCGCCGCCGCGTGCTGGCGGGCCATGACCGGTCTGGGAGCACGCGCCGTGCCCGCTTCCGAACTGCTGCTGTTTCCGCAGCTGGCCTGGAACCGGCAGGCGCCGTGCCAGCCCGTGCTGATCTCGCGGTCGGGCACCACCTCCGAGGTGCTGCGCGTGGCGGATTTCTTGGATGCCGAGCGGCAGCCGTTCTTGGCCGTGACCTGCACGCCGGGTGAGGCGCTGGAGCGCCGCGCCGCCGCCAGCCTGCGGCCCGCGGCGGCGGCGGAAGCGAGCACGGTGATGACGTTGTCGTTCACCTCCATGCTGCTGGCGGTGCAATATCTGGCCGCCGAGATCGCCGGCGATGAAGCCGCCGCCGAGGCGCTGCGCCGCATGCCACGGCAGGCGCGGGCCTTCGTGGACCAATCGCGCGACGCGGTGGAGGCGCTGGTGACGGCGCACGATTTCGCGGATTATGTTTGGCTGGGACAAGGGCCCTACCATGGCCTGGCCAACGAAGGCGCTTTGAAGGTGCAGGAGATGTCCTGTTCGTATTCCCAAAGCTTCCACACGCTGGAGTTTCGCCACGGGCCCAAGTCCATCGTGGCGCCGGAGACGCTGGTGCTGTTTCAAGTGTCCGCCGCCGGGGCGGAGCAGGAAGGCGCGGTGGTGGAGGAGGTCAAGGGGCTGGGAGGAACCACCGCCGTGGTCACCGGCCGGGCCGGCGGCGGCCTGCGGCGCGCCGCCGATCTCTGCTTGGAGAGCGGCGCCGATGGCGGCGACCTCGCTTGGCTGGCGCCCCGCCTGGTTCCGGCGCAGTGGCTGGGCTTGTTCACGGGCCGGAAGAAGGGACTGGATTCCGACCATCCCCGCCACCTCAATCGCGTGGTGCTGCTGCCGGAAGGAGCATAGCCGGGCACGTCGGCGGGATGGGTATGCGAAGGCTGGACGTTGTCGTCGCCGGGGAGCTGAATCTGGACCTGATTTTTTATGGTCTGCCCCGGCGGCGCGCGCTGGAGCGGGAGTATTTGGCCTCCGATCTGGCGCTGACGCTGGGCAGCTCCTCGGCCATCGTGGCCCACAACTTGGCCTGTCTGGGCAATCGCGTCGGCTTCGCCGGCCGCATCGGCGACGATATGCTGGGCCGCGCCGCGCGGGCGGCGCTGGCCGCCGCGGGGGTCGAAGTGACGCAGGTCAAGGCGGCCGCCGCGCCGGCCACCGGGCTGACCGTCATTCTGGCGCAGGCGCGGGGACGGGAAATCCTGACCTACCCCGGCGCGATCGCCACGCTGCGTCGGCGCGATCTGGATTTGGCATATCTGCGGCGGGCACGGCATTTTCACCTGTCGTCGTTTTTTCTCCAGCGCCAGCTTCAGCCGCAACTGCCGCGGCTGTTCGCCGACCTGCGCGCGGCGGGACTGACGACCTCGCTGGATACCAACGACGATCCCGAAGACCGCTGGGATGGCGGCTTGCGCCGCGTGCTGCCGCATTTGGACCTGCTGTTCCTGAACCAGCGGGAGGCGGCGAAGCTGCGGCCGATGCTGGCCGAAGGGAGCGGAGCGCCGGGCCCGCTCATCGTGGTGAAACAGGGCGCGCGCGGCGCGGCGGCGCGGCGCGGCGCGGAGCGATGGTCAGCGCCCGGCGTCCGGGCCAAGCTGGTGGACGCGGTTGGCGCCGGCGACAGCTTCGACGCCGGCTTTCTGCACCAATTCCTGCGCGGCGCCGATGTGGATGCCTGCCTGCGTTTCGCCAACTGCGCCGGGGCGCTTTCGGTCACCCGCGCCGGCGGCGTGGCCGCGTTCTTGGATCGCCCCTACGCGCGCCGCTTCCTGCGCCGGGCGGGCGGCTGAGGCCACGCGGCGGGGTTGGTTGCAGTGTAAGACGCGCCACTTGCGAATTGCCTTGCGCGCCTTGGGGCGTGACCTGTAGATATGAGATAGAAGCGACGTGGCGCAAACCAGCCGATTCTCCGCCCCATTCGGGGCGCCGATTCCAGCGCTCGGCGCCGCGCCACGGCCCACCGTTCTTGTGGTGGACGACGAGCGCACGCTGGCCGAACTGACCGTTTCTATTCTCGAGTTGGAAGGTTTCGAAGCCCGCCTCGCCCATAGCGCCGAGGAGGCGTTGGGGATGGTGCGGCAATGGCTTCCCCAGACGGTGCTGCTGGATATCGTGCTGCCGCGGATGAACGGCGTCGTCGCGGCGCTGCGGCTGGCGCGGGAGTTCGCTCTTCCTGACTGTAGACGGAAAGCTAGGTGGACTCCAGATACGGGGCGGATTGCGTGAGCGGCGCCGCGCCGGGCCGCGGCCGCCTCTGCAAGGGAAGAGCGCGGTCCCCGGCGGCGCGTAAGCGGGGCTGGGGCCCGCGCCAACAAAGCGGCACGCCCCGCCACAGGCGGGGCTGGCGCCCGCGCCGATCACTGCCGGCGTGGTAAAATCAATGCGCAGTGATTGCTTCGGGCGCCATCCTCCGGTTCCGAATTACGGTCCGCTGACCACCGTCCGCGGTCAGCGGCTCTCGCCCGTTTTTCCCTGAAAAGTTAGCTGTAGCCCTCCCGGCCCCGCCCA
>JAKAUF010000117.1 GCA_021827785.1 Acidobacteriota bacterium
GATGAACAAAATCTTGAATCCCGCGCCGTTTTCCATGCCCCGCGCCTCCCCGTCGCCCAATACCGCCCGCGCACTGGGCACGCCGCAGTCCCACTTTTTCGCCGCAAAATCGCATTGTCCACGGAAAGAGAGCAACTTAGCAAAACAGGAATCATTAAAAATGAGGCGCCCCGAGACCCGTTTTGGTTCGCCCGGCATCGCCGTCGCGCCATGTTCCCGCCACCCCAAGCGCTTGGCCGACCCCTTCCGCCCGTCACGCATGTGAGCTGCGGGAAAAAGCTGGAGGGTCCAGAGCCAATCCTCGCCGGGCAGCGCGATGCACTTTGGCCGGCTCCATTGTTAGGCGCGGGCCCAGCCCCGCCCGCGGCAGGAAGTCCCGCATTCGCTAGAGGCGATGCGGATCGTCGCTTATGCGCCCGGCTGGGTGGGACGGGCGTCCTTGCCTGTCCGCCTCGCCCCGCGGAATAAGCTTCAGCCTGCGTGGCGGCCGGCTTGGGCCGGCCGCCGCGAGTGCCCCCGTGCGGCGGCATTGGCAGGCGCGGGGCGCTGCCCGGCTTGGGCTCGGCGCGGGGCGCCGGGGACCGCGGCGCTCAATTGCGGCCGCCGCGGCGCATGCGCATTTTTGCGCGCTACTTGCGCTGCTTTTGCAATTCGCGCAACGCGGTCTCAAATTCATCGCGATGTTTGGCTTCGTCGCGGCCGATCTCGCGAAACCGCTCCGCCACCTGCGTGTCCCCCGCCGTCTCCGCTTCGGTCGCGAACTCGGGGTACATCGTCTTCGTCTCGTATCCTTCGCCCTCGATGGCGTCCTTCAAGTTGGCTTCGTTGTCGCCCACCAGGCCCGCCAGTTTGGCCTCTTCGGCGAAGTGCTCATAGCGTTCCGTCCGCGCCGTCCGCTCGAACAGCGCCGCCAGCTTGGGATGCCCACTGCGCCGCGCCTCGGCCGCAAACAGCGAGTACTTCAAGTACGCGAACGCCTCCCCGTGCATCGCCTCCAACAGCCGCTGTCTCACGTGCGCGTTCACTGCCTCCGGCACCCGGCCGTTCCGCCTGGCGGCGGTGGCGTAGGCCAGCCCGCCCAGGGCCCCGGCCACCGCCATGCCAGCCGCCATCCAGCCAAACAGCCCCGAGTGATTGCCCAGCTTCATCGCTGCTTTCATGACCTCCTCCTTCCACCGCGAACTCATGGTCCGACCCGCCTGCCCCGCCGCCGTGCGCTGCTCGCGCGCCGCCGCGGACGCCGATCTCTAGAGATGCAAGCGCTTGGCCGGGGTTCGCCGCCAGAAATTGCCGCTCAGCTTGTGCGCCCAGCGCGGCCGCCGAGTCTGTTCCTCGCGCCACGCCCGCCCCGCGTACGCCAAGCCACCCAAGGCGCCAGCCGCCGCCACTCCCGCCGCCAGCCAGCCCCAAAATCCCCCATGATTCCTGCGGTGCATCGCCGTTTTCATAACCCCTCCTTTCGCCTCGAACGGGGCGCCCCACTAGGCGCCCCGCCGTCGGCTCCCGCTACTTGCTCGGCTCCATCTGCGTGGACAATGAGTCATACACGCCTTTGGACCGCCGGTACTGCACCGCATCCTTGATCAGCGCGCGCAGCCGCGCCGCCAAATCGGCATTGGCTTGCAGATAGTCGGCGTGTTTTCCCATCGGCTTCATATGCCGGTCTTGGTTATAGTTGGCAATCGCGGCTTCCATGTTGCCGGCGAGTTGTTCCAGCAGCGGCCGGATCTGGTCCACCGCGTTTTGTTGCCAGGGCGAACCCGAATCACGCACTGCCCGCATTCGCGCCTCTAATTTGCCAAGCTCGTTGATGTGGCCTTTCATGGTGTTCAGTTCCACGCCGTGCGTCTCGCGAAAATCCGGCCACCGCTCCAAGAACACCAGCGCGTCCGCATCCACGTCGAGCTGCGCCGAATACATCAGCGCCTGGTCCAAAAGCTCATTGATCACCGGGGAATCCGCGACCGGTTCCGCCGCCGAGGCCGGCTGCGACTCGCTCTGCGCCTCTACCCCCTGCCCCTGGTTTCCGTTTTCTTCTTGTGCCGCGGCACGGCGCACCGTGAACGCCAGCAAGAACACCACCGCGGCCACCACCGCGACCGACACTACCCATCTCCGCTTCATACCTGGCACCTCCATGCCCACCCTTTCCCCTGCACGGCAGGGACCATCTGAGTGGCGCTGCGCTCACGGGTCCATTGGCCTTTGCCCGGGGGCCGAAACGGACGTGGAGCAGCCGCGAAGTCCCGTGCGTGCCTGCGGCGCGCACCAGAAGCCTGAGGTTCGCAGGAAGCGGAGAACCGGCGCGGTCCGTAGCGGCGCCCCAGCGGGCGGCGGCCGCGCCGAGCGACAGCCGGGCGCCGGCCTACGCCCGCCAATGCCGCCGTGCAGGGCGCTCGGCGCGGCCGGCTGAGGCCGGGCCGCACGCAGGCTGAAGCTTATTCCGCGGGGCGTGGCGGACAGGCGAGGACGCCCGTCCCACTCAGCCGGGCGCGTAAGCAGGGCTCCGCGCCGCGCCAAACAAGAACAGGACGCCCCGCCGCAGTCGGGGCTGGGGCCCCGGCATGTCCCCCGGGTCCTTATGACTGACCCCAATTGGCCTATACGCTATCCCCGTTTGGGGGGAAGGACGGTCGCAGCCGCCTGCCGCCTTCATGCCGCTCGCTTGGGGATGCGCGCCCAGCCGCTGCGCGCTTATTCCCATGCGCTTTTCCTGGCGCCCCGCCGCGCACAATCCTAGAAGCCGGGCAGCAGGTCGAACTCCCAAACATGCCCAATCAGTGGCCGCTGATTGGGAATTGCATACGTCACCGCCCCGATCACAATGCCGAAGATGTTGATCCGCAGCGTGGCGCCTTCACTGGTCACCGCTTGCCGTGGCGTCTGTTGCAGCGTGCCACCCGCCGGCTCCGACCACGCGTACCCGGCATCGTAGAACGGCGCCAACTCCACCGGCAGCGGAATTCTCCGCACCAGGCCCAATGGGCCAAACAGCTCCAGCCGCGCCTCCCCGCTCGCCGCCGCGATCTTGCTCCCCAGCAGCCGGTCGAACACCGGACATTCGCCCGTGATGTTGTACCTTGGCCCGCATTCCTCTAGCCGGAATGAGTTTAGGTCATACCCCCGCACCAGCATGGGATCGCCCAGGAAATAGTCCTGGAGCCGCGGATCGTTCGCTCCGGATCCGTAGCGCCCAAAGTGCATAATCCGGAACGCCAGGCTGAACGACCGGCTTAGCGGTTCATACCGGCGGTAATCCGCCAGCAGTGTCCCAAAGAACAAGCTGCCATCCGAAGCGCCGGCTTGCAGCCGGTAGCGCTGTCCCCGCACCGGGCTGGTGCCCCCGAAGATCGCCGTGTCGTACACCAGCGCCGCCATGCCGGTCGCGAAGTTCAGCGACGGCGGCGCCGGCAGGTCCTGCACGATCTGCGCCAGCGGGACCCCCGTGATGGCGGAATAAATCTGGGTATCCGACTCCAGGGCAAACCCAATGTTCTGGTAACCGGCGGCGAACTCCACCCGCTGCGACCGGTTGATCGGGTAGGCCAGGGTTCCCAACGCCTCCCGGTCCAGCTGCCAGTAGCGCAGAAATTGGTTCGCCACCACCGGTTGGCCGGAAATGGTCCCGGCGCTGGCGACGCCGTAGGTTCCCGTCAGCATCGGAATCTGGCCGCCCAGCAGGCCCCATTGCCAGCGGTGGCTCAGGTCCTGGTAACTGACCACCCCGGTCAAGCCGCGCAGGAAGTTGCGCGTGCCATTTGAGGTAATCGCCGCCACCTGCACGTCCAGCGCGCGCGTGTCCAGCGGATCGCGGAATTGCAGCGCGGTTCCGCCACCAAACGACGGGCCGAAAGTGCTGACGCCGAACCCAATCGCCACCGGCGCCACGCCCGTCAGTCGCAGGCCCGGACGATACGGCGTGCTGGCGTACTGGGCGCCCTCCGGCGGCAGCCCGGTCCTGGCATCCGCCAGGTACGCCGCCACCGGCCCGCTGTCCGTCACCCGCGGCGGCAGCAGCGCCGCATGCAGCCCCGCCAGCTTCGCCTGCGTTTCAGTGTTCGCCTCCGCCGCCGGCGATTCCATCCGCCACAGCTCATAGCCGCCATCGGCGTACATGCTGTAGACGATCGCGCCCGACCGCGCCGCAACCGAATAAGCGGGGCTGAGCGGCGTCACTCCCGCAATCCCCGTTTGCACGTTGCTCAGCGCCTGGATGTTTCCCTCCCCCACCCGCAGCCGGTACAGGTTCGGAATCCCTCCCGCGTCGGCGATGAAGTACAGCGACCGTCCGTCCGGAGACCACTGCGGGTTGATCTGGTTCGCCCCGCTCAACCCCGGCAGCTCCCGCATTTCGCCGTTCGCCGGGTTGATCACCGCCAAGCGGTAATGCCCATATGCCAGCGTCGCCAGTTGCGTCGTGTACCGGTCGGTCACGAAAGCAATCTCCTTGCCGTCGGGCGACCATGCCGGCTCCAGCTCCGCGTAGGCATCGTTGGTCAAACGCCGCGCCTTCCCGCTGGCCACGTCCAGCAAGTACAGATCGCTCCGCCCGCCTTCCAAGCCCGCGAAGGCGATTTGCCGCCCATCCGGCGACCAGCTCGGGTTCAGCACCTCCCCCACTCCCGGGATTGCCATCACCCGCTCCGTCGCCTCCTGCTTCACGCTATAGATCACCAGCTCCGCCCGTCCCTCCCGCGTGCGCGCGTAGACAAACCGGTCGCCGGTTGGATCCCATGCGCCCGCCGAGTTGATGAACTCCGTGTTGATGAAGTTCGGATTCGTCGCCGTTTGCGTGATGCGCCGCACCACCTTGCCGGTCTCCGCGTTGGCCAAATACAGGTCCACCGCGAACAGGTCGCGGGACGAAAAGAAGATCATCCAGCGGCCATCCGGGCTGAGCGCCGGGCTGATCTGAAGCAGCCGGTCGGGCGCGGCCAGCAGCCGCCGCGCCCCGGGCGCCGCTGCCTGCGTCGCCGCCAGCACCCGCCCCTCGTCCTGGTTCGTCGCTTCCGTCCAGCTGGCGGAGATTTCCTTCGCTTTCAGGTTGAACACCGTCTCCAACGCCTTGTCTCCCGATCCGGTCCGCGCCCCCGCCCGCAGCAGCGGCCCGATCTTGTCGTCTCCGAACTGTCCCGTGATATAGGCCCAAAACGCCTGCCCAAACCGGTAGGGCGAGTACCGCGCCGACCCCAGTTTCGCCACCGTCGGCAGCTTTTTGTGCAGCACCGCGTCCCGCACCCACATCGCCGTTTGCGGATCGTTCGCTCCGCGTGAAACGTACTCCGACAGCCCTTCCAAAAACCACAGCGGCAGCCGCGTTGCCCCCGGAAGTCCGCGCGCCGCGGGCCGCGTCAAATCAAACTCCATGGCATGCGCCAGTTCGTGCCCCAGCACGTGGTCGGTCTCCGCCAGGGTCCCCGCCAGCGGCATCACCACCCGCTGCTCCATCGCCATCGTTACCCCGCCTACTCCCACCGGCAGCAGCCCGGGCACCGCCGTGGACTCGGAAAAATCCGCCGAGTCCGCGTACAAGATCAGCACTTGCCCAGTCCACCGCGGGTCGCCCAGGATGCCCGCCAGCCGCGTATACCAACGTTCCGCCATTCGCGCCACCGTCGGCACGCTTTGTGCTTCGTCGGGGTAGTAATAGATCTGAAAATGCGGCGTCTTCATCACCTGCCACCGCAAGGTCCTGCGCTGCACCTTGTTGCGCCCGAAATAGCCCCCCTGCGCCGCCGCCGGCCTCGCCCCCATCGCTATTCCCAAAAAGGCGCCTAGCACCGCCGCCGCCGTCCGCCTTGTCCAGCGCCCGCGCGGGACATGCGCCGGTCTGTCGCCGACTTCATCCGCTCGCTTTGCCTGAACGCTTGGCCCCAACCCCTGTCCGCCTGCTCCGCTCATCGCCTTGCCCTCCCAGCCCTCGTTCCGTTTGCGCTTCCCGCCGGCGCCGGCCTGCTGCGCGGCGGCGGCGCCGGCCGCCCATCGCCCAACGCCGCCAGCAGCACCACGACCACCAGCGCCCAGCGCAACGGCGCATTCATGGGCCGGACCGCGCCGGTCATCCTTCCGTCCCGCGGCCCTCGCCACGCCCTGCGCTCTTGCCGTTCCATCCGCACCTCATCGCCTTCCCGCACCCGGCGCCCGCCCTCCTGCCTGCTCTTCCCGCCGCAAGCAGGGCGCCCGGTCACCTCGCTCTCGGCTTTCGCTCGCGGCAACTTGAGAAGTTCCCGCGCGCCAGCAAGCCCCAGCAAATCTGCTGGTTGCCGGCCGCCGAACCGCGGGGTCCTCGGCACGCGGCAGCGCGCGCCGAGGCGCCGAGCCCATCCCCCGCCGCCAGGCGGGGCATGCGAAGATGCCCCGCCGCGCGGGCGTCCCGAACAGTGGCGGCTGAGCCCGCTATTTGCTGCCCTCCGCGCGGTCCAGCGCGTCGTACTTGCCCTTGGCTTGGCCATAGCTCACCGCGTCGCTGATCAGCGCGTGCAGCTTCGCCGCCAGATCGGCATTAGCCTTCAGATAATCGGCGTACTTCCCAATGGGGTGGATCAGCCCATTTTGGTTGTAATGCCCAATCGCGTTCTCCATGTTGTCGGCCAGTTCTTGCAGCAGCGGCCCAATTTGGTCCACCGCATTTTGCTGCCACGGCGAGCCCGAATCCCGGGCCTCGCGCATCCGCGCTTCCAATTTGCCGATCTCGTTGATGTGCTGCCGGATGATGTTCAGTTCAACCCCGTGCAACTCCCGGAACTCCTCGGAGCGCTGCACGAACAGCAGCGAGTCCGCGTCCACATCCAGCTGCGCCGACTCAAACCGCGCCTGGTGCAGCAAATCATTGAGTACCGGCGAATCACCGGCCAGCTCAACGTCCGAAGCCGGCAGCGGACGGCTTTTGGGTTGCACCACATGGCTCTGGCTCTGCGCCGCTCCGTTTTGCTCCTGCGCCGCGGCGCGGCGCGCGCTGAAGGCCAGCAAGAAGACCAAGGCGGCCAGCGCGGCGAGCGAATACACTGCCTTCCGCTTCATAAATAGGCACCTCCATGCCTGCCCTGTCCATTGCACGGTACGGCCCAAATTAGAAGCTTCCCCCATTTGGGTGGCCAAACCCCGCCTTCGGCCCAGCCAGCGCGCCGAGGATGGCTGCCGCAACTGCCCCACGAGCGGAAGGGCAACAAGCCCAGCCGCAGCGAGTGCCGCCCAAACCGGAGCACCAGCATCTCCGCCGGTTTGGCCGCGCTCCCGGAACCGGGCGGCTACCGGTCGCCGCGGAAATTCAGTGCGGTCCGCCTGCCCTCCCGGCCCGGCCTAACCTCTCCCACCAACGTACCCAGCCTCTGCCAACCCCGCGCGTCAGCCCTGCGTGGCTACGCCCAAAAATGCGCTGCTATCCCCATCCGCCCGGATCTAGGTCGCATCGCCGCGCCGGCCCCGATACCTCGCTACCCCACCCTCTCAGGCGCGGCGCCAACAGCCCCCGGTCATGCCGACATGGGCGCGCCACGGGCCTGGACCCACCCAACGGAACCCAATCGGCCAGATGGAATCCCCGGCTCCAACCCGGCCGCAGCCGCGCGCTCCCAAGGACGATTCAGCCGCCTCCCCCGCCCAGCGCCGCCTGAACGCGAAGGTGCCGCCATGGCGCGGTCGGCTGTCCTAGGATTCCGCGGTCCGCCTTCGTTGGCCGGCCTCCATTGACCGGTGGCCCAATCGCCTCCCGCCGTGCCTCGCCCATTCCCGGACCGCCGCAGTCTCACTTTTTTGCCATCAAAATCGAACTCCCTTACTGAAAGCAAACCACTTAGCAAACCTGCATTCGGCGAAAATGAGACTCTTGCGCGACAGCGTTTTGGCCCGCACCGCGTCGCCTTCCCCTCTCGCCTCTCACCCCCAACTTTCAGCCAACCCCCTCCGCCAATCCGGCATCTTGGATTCCGTGAGGGGAAAGGCGAGCCGCAGGGCCGCCCCAGGCGAGCTTGAGGCGGCTGGCCCAAGCGGATGCCGAGCAGCGGTGGCGGAGTTGGAGCTACCCCAGCCGCCCGCGCCGCTCGGACGGAATCCACGGGGAAAGCCGGACGGGAAATTCGTAGCCTCGCGCCAAAAGCCCGAACTACGGAAACCGCGGAAAGCGGCAACGTGTCCCGACAGCCAGCGCCCGCGCCAGGTGCTAAAATGAGAAAAGCTTCTTTCGAGCTTGGGGGCGTCCCGGCTTCGACGGGAGTGGATGAGATGGAGAGGCGTGCCGGGTCCCACATACCCGTAATTGTGTGGAACCGTTCAATTGCCAATCAAAACCTGGCATACGCTGCCTAATTTTTAGGCGACGCGCTCACTTCGGTTCGTCCGTAGGCCGATACTGAGCGTCATTTTTGCGGACTGGCTTGTCGTGCGTGTCTGGGCGCGGCGGGCGAGACCTCACAGGCTAGCCGGCGGCGGCTCTTGTTCGTTCTGACCGTCGCGGGCGAATCACGCCGGAACGAACTACGCCCGTAGGCTCTCTATCGGCAGCACTTTCGGACGTGGGTTCAACTCCCACCGCCTCCACCAAGACCTCGACCAGTGAGACCAGTGAACCGCTTGCCGGCTGCGCGCCACCCGCGTGGCCTGGCGTGCGGCGCGCCGCCCTCCAGCCGGCCGCAAGACGCTTGTCGCTAATGTACGCGGCGCCGGAGCTCGGCGCGCACCTCCTCCCAAGCCGGGTCGGGATAGGCCCTGTCGGCAACGAGCGCAAAAATCTCCTGCCAGAGGATGATCGCCAGCCCACCGCCGACGCGGCAGAGATCCGGTTCGCCCCGATGGGGCAGCGCGGCACTGAGGTCCAGCGCATTCTTGCGGTATTGGTCCATCTTCGCTACGTATTTGCGGCTAGGCGCGCGGTCTTTCGCGAACATCCAAAATAGCGGCTGCCGGTCGCCGCACTCTTCGAGCAGGCAGTCAATGTTGCGGACGATCTGGTTCCGAGTTGGGTCGTACGTCGTGCCGTCGGCGATGTCGGAGGTCAGCTTCGCTTCGGCAAAGATTAGGTAGTCCTTGCCAATGAATGCGACGTCGATCTCCGATGGTCCCTCCACCGGCCGAGCATTTTCGGCGCGCTCCCGCAGCCGCTGCTCAGTCGCCTTTCTCATCCGCTCCCGCCTCGCCGCCTCGTACGCCGGCGGCGAGGCCCGCCGCAGCCAGAACTTGACGCGCGGGGGGGCGTCCAACCCGGCCTGGGGTGCGCCGGGAGCGCACCGGCCCGCCAGCGAGACGATATGCTGCCAGGCGTCGCGGTCCAGCACCCTGCCGCCGTGTTCATCGGACGGCGTCAGCAGCGGTTGCAGCATGTTCCAGGTGACCCAATCCTCGCTGCGGGGCGACGTGCGCATCCGCTGGATCGCCGTCCGCCGCAGGGCCTTGGAGGCCTTCTCCAAGCAACCTTCGTTCAGGATCGGAAACTCGTGGGCCTGTCGAGGTAAGCCGCTCATGCGGCCGACTCTAACACGACCGCCCGCAACGGACAATTGAGCGCGCCAGGGACTCTCGGCCGGCCGCCCTACGCGCTTTCCGCGTGGGCGCCGCCTTGTTCGGCGCGGGCCTTGGCGATCACCTTTTCCGCCTGCTGCTGCGGCACCAGATCGTAGTGGGAAAACTCCATATGGAACTGCCCGCGGCCCTGCGTCTTGG
>JAKAUF010000236.1 GCA_021827785.1 Acidobacteriota bacterium
TCTTGGCTGCGGTGGCGACGGCGCCGGCCTGCTAACCGCGCTGCCCACCGGATTTTTCCGCGCCCGCGCCCAAGCCTCCGGCCTGACTTTACCGCCCCAGTTTGCCGTGGGCATGGCCTTTCTGCCGGTTGCCCGCGCCGAGGCGGCCCGCTTCGCCGTGGCCACCGCCGTTCGCGCCGCCGGGCTGCGTTTCCTCGGCTGGCGCCAGGTTCCGGTCGAGCCGCGATGTTTGGCCCCCGCCGCCGCCCGTATCTGTCCCGCCGTCTGGCAATGCTTCGCCGCGCCCGCCGCAGGCAGCGAAGCCGCCGCTGACCCGGAAGCCTTCGAGCGCCTGTTGTTCTTGGCGCGCAAGCACGCCGAGGCCACCGCCCCGAAGGGCGCCTATTTCGCCTCCTTTTCCGCCCGCACCATCGTCTATAAGGGCCTGGTCACCCCGGCGCAGTTGCCGCGTTTTTATCCCGACCTCGCCGCGGCGGATTTCTTGTCGCCGTTCGCCGTTTTCCACCAGCGTTATTCCACCAACACCAATCCCAGTTGGCAGTTGGCGCAGCCCTTCCGTTTCGCCGCCCATAACGGGGAAATCAACACCGTCAGCGGCAATCGCCGCTGGCTCCAGGCCCGCGCCCCGCGCCTGCGCCGTCAATTCGGCGCCGGCGTGTGGTGGCAGCCGCTGGATGCCGGCGGCAGCGATTCGGCCAGCCTGGACAATGCGCTGGAGATCCGCCTGCGCCAGGGCCAGGCGGCGCCCGATGCCTTGGCCGCGTTGGTCCCCGCGATCAGCGGCCAGCCCGAAGCCTGCGACGCCGATCCCTGGGACGGCCCCGCCGCCCTCGCCTACGGCGACGGCCTGACTGTCGGCGCGCGTTTGGACCGCAATGGCCTGCGCCCGCTCCGCCTGCTGCGCACCGCGGGCGGCCTGCTGGTCGTGGCGTCGGAAGCCGGCGTGGTGGACCTGGGCGGCGAGGAAGTGGTCGAACGCGGCCGGCTGGGCCCGGGGGAAGCGCTGTGGGTGGATTTGGCCACCAGCGCGGTGCACCATCAAACCCCGTCCGACGTGTCGCTGGATCTGGATCGCGGTGAAGACATGCCGGCCGCGCCGGTGGTCGCCGCCGCTACCGCTGCGGCGGGCCGCGTCTCCGACCCCGATCCGCGCCAAGCCGTAGCATTCGGATTCACGCAGGATCAGTTCCAGCTGCTGTTCAAGCCGCTGGTTTCCACCGGCAATGCCGCCGTGTTCAGCATGGGCGATGACGCGCCCCCGGCGGTGCTCTCCTCCCGCCGCCTGCTGTGGGACTACTGCAAGCAGCACTTCGCGCAGGTGACGAATCCTCCCATGGATTCCCTGCGCGAGGGCTGGGCCATGTCCCTGGCCGTTCGCTATCCCAGCGGGCTCCTGGCTTCCCCCGTGCTGGCGCCGGAGGATCTGGCGCGGTGGTCCGCCGAACCGGTGGATATCACCTTCGCCCCTGACCGCGACCCCGAGCCCGGCGACGAGCTGTTCGACCGCATCCGCGGCGACGTCACCGCGCGCCTCGCCGCCGGCGCGCCGGCGATCCTTCTGTCTGACGCCGCCGTCGCTCCGGAACGCTGCGCCGCGCCCGTCCTGCTGGCCACCGCCGCCGCCGCGCAAGCGATGTGGGATGCCGGCGCGCTGGATACACCGCTGCTGGTGAGCACCGGCCAGGTTTGGGATACGCACCATATGGCGTTGCTGATCGCCGTCGGCGCCAGCGGCGTGCACCCTTGGCTGGCCTGGCAATGGGCCGCCCGCACACATCCCGAAGGTCCCGCCAACCTTCGCCACGGCCTGGAGGCGGGCCTGAAGAAGATTTTTGCCCGCATGGGCATTGCCACCATGGCGGGCTATCGCCATGCTCAACTGTTTTCCACCCTGGGTCTGGAACCGGCGCTGGCCGCCCGGTTTTTTCCGGGCGCTTCCGCCTACTGGACCGGCGTCGGCCTGGACGACCTGATCGCCGACATGGTCGAGCGCCACGCCGCCGCGTATGCCCCGGTCGCCGCGCCGGCCGCGCTGGCTGCCGCGCCGCCGCATGATGCCGGCTTGTTTCGCTTCCGCCATGGCGGTGAGCCGCATGCGAATAGCCCGGAGCTGATCCGCCGCTTCCACGCGTTTGTCCGCCAGCCCAGCGCCGACGGCTACCGTCACTACGTCGCCGCCTTGGCCGCACGTCCCCAGGTGGCATTGCGGGATCTTTTGCAACTGCCCGAGACGGTGGAGGCTCCGGAAGCCGAGGCCACGCCTCGCGTTCCCGCCCCGGCGGAGCCGCCGCTGGCCGATATCCTTGCCCGCTTTTCCACCCAAGCCATGTCCCTGGGCTCGGTCAGCCGCGAAGTCCAAGCCGTCTTGGCCCAAGCCATGAACCGCCTGGGCGCCCGCAGCAACACCGGCGAGGGCGGCGAGGACGCCACCCTGCCGCCCAGCGAACGGCATCGCGTCAAGCAGGTCGCCTCCGCGCGCTTCGGCGTCACCGCCGGTTATTTGGTGGCCGCCGACGAGCTGGAAATCAAAATCGCCCAAGGCGCCAAACCCGGCGAGGGCGGCCAACTCCCGCCCGCCAAAGTCACGCCCTATATCGCCCAACTGCGCCACGCCGTTCCCGGCATGGCCTTGATCTCGCCCCCGCCCCACCACGACATCTATTCCATCGAGGATCTTGCCCAGCTGATCCACGATCTTCGCGCCATCAATCCCACCGCCCGCATCGGCGTCAAATTGGTCTCCGGCGCGGGCGTCGGCATCATCGCCGCCGGCGTCGCCAAGGCCGGCGCGGATGTCATCACCATCGCCGGCCATGACGGCGGCACCGGCGCGTCGCCGTTGAGCTCCATCAAGAACACCGGCCTGCCCTGGGAGCTGGGCCTCCGCGAGGCGCATCAAGCCCTGCTCGCCACCGGCTTCCGTTCCCGTGTCCGGCTGCGGGCCGACGGCGGCTTCAAATCCGGCCGGGATGTCCTGATCGCCGCCTTCCTCGGCGCCGACGAGTTCGGCTTCGGCACCGCCGCCCTGATGGCCTTGGGCTGTGTCATGGCACGCCAATGCCATCTCAACACTTGTCCCGTCGGCATCGCGACCCAAGAACCCGGGTTGCGGAAAAAGTTCGCCGGTTCGCCGGAGATGCTGATCGCCTATTTCACCGCCGTGGCCACGGAGGTGCGGGACGCCTTGGCCGCGTGGGGCGTGGCGTCGCTCCAGCAAATTCGCGGCCGCGTGGATTGGCTGCGCTCCGATGATCCCGCCGCCGATGCCTTATTGCGTCCCGAGCCGGGGATGCGCCCCGCGCCGCTGCCGCCGCGGCGGCGTCCAACCAGCCGTCCCGCGCCCGGCGCTCCCGCCTGGGAGCCCGTCGCCCAATGACCCCCGCCGCTCCAGCGGAAGAACACTGGGAGCGCGCCCTGGCCCGCGCCGCCGCGGAGCACCGTGCCGCGCCGCTGCGTTTCCGCCGTGCGCTGACCAACGCCGACCGCTCGACCGGCGCCGCCTTGAGCGGTGAGCTGCTGCGCCGGCGGCCGCAATCGGGAGCGCCGGGCGCCGAGCCGCTGGTCGTCTGCGACTTTACCGGCGTCGCCGGGCAGAGTTTCGCCGCCTTCCTGATTCCCGCCGTGCGCTTTCACCTCGCCGGCGAGGCCAATGATTACGTCGCCAAGGGCTTGAGCGGCGGCGAAGTAGCCATCCACGCCGGCGCCGCCGCCGCGCAGCGCGGCGACGTGCTTTCCGGCAATACCGTGCTCTATGGCGCGACCTCGGGCCGCGTGGCCATTGCCGGCCGCGCCGGCGAGCGCTTCGCCGTGCGCAACAGCGGCGCCTTGGCTGTCGTCGAAGGCGTCGGCCAGCACGGCTGCGAGTACATGACCGCCGGCGTGGTCATCGTTCTCGGCCCGTTTGGCGCGAATTTCGGCGCCGGCATGACCGGCGGCCTCGCCTATGTTCCCGCCGAGGCCATTGCGCCAGGCCACATTCACGACGGCTTCCTCCGTCCCGCCCCGGCCCTGGAGCCCGCCGAGCGCGCCGCGCTGCTCAGTGCCCTCGCTTGGCATCAAGCCGCCACCGGCAGTCCTACCGCCGCCCGCTACCTCGCATCGCCCGATTCCCTCGTCCGTCTCGAGCCGCTGTCGCCTCCCGTCCCGCCCCTGGCCGTCTGGCAGTCCGCCGCGCCTTGGGCCTGCGCCTCCGCCTAGCCGTCAGCCGCTGCCGCCCGCAACCGCTCGTCATCGCCAGCGCGCTTCATCCTCGCCCGCGCGCCGCACGCGGTGAAGAGCGGCGTACTTTGCCCCGCACGCATCGCCGCTCGTACATTTGCATCGCGGAGCACGTTGCCGCGCCCTAGTGGTTTCCGTGCTTGGTAACGGCTCCCGCCGCGCGTGCGGCCACTCCGGTGACGGCCTATACGCCTGCCGCGAAAGCACTGCGCCGCACATTGTGAAGCCCGTCTGAAGACCATTTCGCCTCCAGTTGGAACCAATTTCTCCGCCGCCGGTCAAATAGACAAAGGAGATCAAGATGTCCGTTCCAAAACTCCATGCGCCACGGTCCGCCGGTTCGCCGCACCGGCGCGGCATGATCGCGCTGTTTGCGATCCTCTCTCTCTTTGTCGGCCTGGCCGCAGCCGCGCCACCGCCACGGTCCCGGCCCGCGGATGCCCAGGTCAGCCGCTATCTCAACGCCAAGTTCTCCCGCCATCTGGCCGTTGCCGCCGTTCACGCCGCGGTTACGCCAAGCCGCTTGATCTTGACCGGATCCGTTCGCGACCTGCGCTCCGAACTCCAGGCCCAGCACTGGGCCCAGAAAGTCGCCGCGGGGCGGCGCCTGGTTAACCGCGTGGCGGTCAACGCTCCCTATGTGTCCGACGCCGTCCTGCGCGCAAAGATCGCGCAGCGGCTGATCTACAGCCGTTTGGACTGGGGCCAGATCTTCAACTTCTTCGCCGTCCATGTGCACCATGGCGTGGTCACGGTCAGCGGCAGCGCTTGGGATCCGAACAGCCGCTGGGCCGCGCTCAACATCGTCGAGAACACCAAGGGCGTGCGCGGGCTGGTGGACCATATTCGCCTGCAATCCTTGATCGGCAACGACGTCCGCTTCGATGCCGCGCGGGCCATCTATCGCAATGCCGTGCTGGCGCGTTACGCCATGAACCCGGCGCACACCATTCGCATTGTCGTCAACGATGATCGCGTCACGCTGCACGGGGTCGTGGAGAGCGCCATGGACCGGCAGCTCGCCTACATCGCGATCGCGCGGCTGCCCGGCATCTTCGCCGTGAAAAACGAACTGGTGGTGGCGCAACATGGCCACTCGGCGACCGGCGCCGGCATCTTCGCCGAGGGCTAACTCCCGCCAAGCGGCGCGCAGGGAATGGGCTGCGCGCCGCTTGGGTTTTGGGGGCCAGCCTCGGTCCCAGCGTCCACGCGTTGAAAGAACTCGATTCCCAGACCGCTGCGCTGCATGCTTGACTTCTGAGATCGGCGGCGGATGTCGCCCGCACACCATCGCCGGCGCGCCGGCGCTGCGGTGGAACAGGCTTCAGCCTGTGTCCGGCGGGCTTTAGCCCGCAGCCATCGCTCCGCGAAAAGCTCCGCGCGCGAGGCGGCCCGAGAGCAGCCGCAGCGCAGCGGAGGCGTAAAGGGCGCCCAACGACGCGATGCGACGTGTTATCGCCCCGCCTACGCCGGTTGCGCTATTCACCGCCGGGCGCGCCGGGCAATCCATTTGAGCGGGGCGAGAACCGAGCAGCGCGAGGCGGCCCAAGCGAGGGTGACGGAACGTACCCAGACGTACGTGAGGAGCCCGAGCGCAGGGCCAACGACGCGATGCGACGTGTTATCGCCCCGCCTAGAGCAGGGAATCCCGGCTGCGGTCGGGCAACAACCCCACCGTCACCGCCGCCAGCACCGCGGCAAAGATCAAATACCCCGCCGCCATCATCGGGTTTCCGCTCGCGTGGATCAGCGCCAGCGCCACCAGCGGCGCGGTTCCTCCCGCCATGCCGATGCCCACGTTGAACGCCACCGCATGTCCGGTCACGCGATAATCCGGTGGAAATTGCTCCGCCAGCATCGCCGGCGCGGATCCCATCATCAGCGCGAACAGGGCGGCGAACCCCAACTGCGCCAGCCATAGCCCTCCGCTGCTCCCGTGCCGCGCCAGGGCAAAGCCTTCCCAGGCGAAGACCGCCACGCCGGCGAACGCCAGCGTCAGCAGCTTGCCCCGCCGCAAGAAACGGTCGGAGATCCATCCCGCCAGCGGCACCACCGCCAGCGCCACCGCCTGCCCGACGGTATTGATGCGCAGCACCTCCGCCAGCGGGAAACGGCCCCAGGTATGGGCGAAGGTGGGCAGGAACACCATCGTCAAATAGTCGGCGACGCCATAGCCGCTGGTGAACAGCGTGATCAGCAGCATCAGCCGCGGCGCCTCGCGCAGCGCCTGTCCCAGGGGCGCCTGCCGCCGCCTTGCGCCGCCTGCCTCCGCGACCGGCTTGGCCCGCGCCGCGGGGGCATCGCCGCCGCGCCGTTCCGGTTCCGGCAAATGCCGCCGCAGCAGGTATCCCGTCAGCGCCAATACGCCGCCCGCCAAGAACGGCGCCCGCCACGCCCAGCCTTCCAACAGCTTCGGCCCGGCCCAAGCCGCCGCCAGCGCCGCCGCCCCCGCCGCCAGCAGCATCCCGACCGTCGAGCCGATATTCGCCAGGCTTCCGGTCAGCCCCCGCCGCCCCGGTTCGGCCACCTCCACTAGATAGGTCACCGAGCCGACGAACTCGCCGCCAACGGAAAAACCTTGGAACAGCCGGATCACGATCAGCAGCACCGGCGCCCACAAGCCGATAACCGCATAACTGGGCAAGACGCCGATCGCCACCGTCGCCGCCCCCATCAGCGCCACCGAGACCACCAGTACGAACCGCCGCCCGATCCGGTCGCCCCAGCGGCCCAGAACCACCGCCCCCAATGGGCGCATGGCGAACCCCGCCGCGAACCCGCCGTAAACCTCCAGCAGCGCCGCCATGTGGCTTTGGCCGGGAAAAAACAACCGCGCCAGCACCGGCGCCAACAGCCCATACAGCCCGAAGTCGTACCACTCCAAAATGTTGCCGATCGCCCCTGCCAGCAGCGCCCGCCGGCTCGACCGGCCGGCGGCGTGGGTGGTGTTCGGCGGAGCGGATGGTTCGGGCTGGAGCGGCGCCATCCGCTTAGCATCGCCCAATCCGGAAGCGCCGGCGTCCTGCCGGCTGCGCTCGCAAGGGTCCGGCGGCAGGCCGTAGCCCGCCCGCTCCGCTCGCCGCGGCTGCCGCACCCGCGCTGGCGCATAAGCGAGACGCCCCGCCGGCGCGGCTGGGGCCCGCGCCCGTCCGTCGCCCCGACGTTAACCGCGCCGGGAAATGCCAGCGCCGGTCCGGGCCCAAGACGCATGCAGTACTAACTCGCCAACCTATCTTCTGTTATATTCACGGCTGGCCGGCTCTGGCTCGCTTCGGCGGGTACCTTCCCCCGCCAGCTTCACCGCTGGCGGCTGAGCCGGCCGCGATACGCCTGGCCGCGGCGGGAGAGCGGCGGCCAATTGTGGTGCGAGGCGCTGGCGGCAGGGCATCGTTGGGTATGCCTCCGGCTTGCGTACGGCCGCGCTGCGCGCGGCCAGATGAATCAACCGATTCCACGGGGCGGCGTGGGCGGACAGGCGAGGACGCCCATCCCACTATCTCCGCGCCGAGCGCAACAGTAGGGTAGCCGTCCCCGGCTGCCTAGCGAAGCCGCCGTCCCCGGCTGCCAAAACGCGGACAGGCGAGGACGCCCATCCCACTTTCTGCGCGCTTGCGGGCTGGCGAAGGCCCGCCAGGGCGCGGCGCAGGGCATCGTAGGGTGTGCCTCCGGCTCGCGTACGGTCGCGCTGCGCGCGGCCGGATGAACCAATTCCGCGGTGCGGCGCCGGCGGACGGGCCGGGGCGCCTATCCGTCTATCTTCACGCTGCCCGGCGGGAGTAAGATGCTGGCGATGCGGGCGGTTGGCAGGCCGCTGGGTGCGGACGCGTTGTCCGCGTCGCTAGCGGAGCGTTCGTTCCACGGGTGAGGCGATGGTTGTTTTGCGGCGCTGGTGTCGGCGGAACGCCGCTAGAGTTCAGGACAGGCGGGGACGCCTAACCCGCTAGGCATACCGGGCGGGAGACGGCAATGAGGTGCAATCCGATTCGCGAGCCGGGGCGCGGTTACGGGCTGGTTGTAGCGTCCGTGGCCGCCGGGGTGGCGCTCGCGCTGGCGCTGGGGCCGGTGCTGGCGGCGACAGGTCCGAGGGCGCGGGCAGCGGGCGGCAAAGGGCGCGGCGCTCCAGCGGGGCGGCTGCTGGCGGAGGCGCTGCGGGCCGATTACCTGGCGGCGACGCTGGGCGGGGTTGTTCCATGCAACGGCTCGACGCGGTTGTACCGGCCGGGGGCGTATTCCGGGCTGACGGTGGTGGACGACCTCGTGCCGCCGCCGGTGAACGAGGCGAGCATGGATACCGGCGTGGCGCGGGTTTACCGCGACGGCGACGGCGATCTTTACGTGTTGTGGCCCGCGGTGCTGGCGAAGTTCATCACCGTGCTGCGCCCCGGTCACCCAGCGGACCCGTCGACCTATCCCTACGCTCTGGGCGTGCAGGGCGGGGGATTCTTTGACGCGGGGTCGGCAATCGCGGGATCCTCGGCCTACGGCGGCTCGCTGCTCTACGCGCCTTGGTCCTATGGGCGAAGGATGGCGCTGGTCTTTGCATTCCTCGCGCACCCGGCGCCGGGCGAGGCGCCGGTGCGGCGGGCGCGATGGAGCGATTTCCTGGATTTGCGGGTTGGCGGACCTTCAAGCGGCGTTTGCGGGTGGAACGAGACGCTGGGCGCGCAAGTGAACGGGTCCAGCGTCACGCTGCCTCCCGTGGCCGGACCCGGGCGCAGCGAACGGTTGGCGATCGCTCCGGCCCCGGCGAGCCTGCCGGCGAGCCAGCGCGGCGTGGGCCGGTGCTGGGGGCGAGGCGTTTGGGTGCTGGGGGCGGATGCACGCTGGTTGGTTTACTCGCTGGCGCCGCGGGCGAGTCCGCCGAGGCCGAACACGCTGACGTATTTCTCCAAAGGGGGCAAGGTCACGGTGACCTGCCCGGACGTAGGGAGCGGCCAGCATGTGCCGGGGCCGGCGAAGGCGTACGTCTATGACCGCGCGCGGCGGAAGCTGCGGACGCTGATGCTGCCGACCAACCGCAGCCAGCCGGAGGTGCGGCTGTTTGGCGACTGGCTGGTGACGGTGGTCGAGGTGGGCGCGCCGCACAATGCCTACCATCCGGGCGCGGCGAATGAGCGAGAGATCGGCTCGCTCGCGCTGCCGGAGACACGGAGGGACTACCACTATTGGGCTAGCTATTTCTACCTGCCCGGCGAACTGGAGTTCGACAACTTGGCGGACGGGAGGAAGCTGGCGATCCGTACCGGGCAGGAGGACACGGAGATTCTGGATGTGCGGCCGGACGGTCTGGTGCTGTACCGGGTGGACAATCAGATCTTCGCGGCGCGAATCCGGGG
>JAKAUF010000030.1 GCA_021827785.1 Acidobacteriota bacterium
GGGCGGCGGCGCCCCGGCGCGCGCGCACACGACGCGGGCGGCGGCGCGTGGCCGCATGCTCTCCGCGCCGGGGCACGGCGCGGCGGGCGGTTCCGCGTGGCGGTTGGCGCTGGCGCGGCTGCGACGGCGCCCGGGATTTCTGCTGCGCCGCTTCTCGCCGGTGGCGGGGCGCGGCCAGAAGGTCCGGCAGCGGTCGAAAGCCCACCCCGCGCCACATGCTTCGCCGGGGCACATCTTCTTGGTCATTCCAGCGTTCAACGTTTCTTATCGGCGGCGAGTGCCGCCGCTGACGCCGCACCAGAAATTCGTGATGTGGGCGCGGGGCGCCTACGATCCGCTGGGGCTGGGCGCGGACGCGGTGAAGGCGGCGCTGGAGCATTCCCCCCACGGAGGCTTCTGTGATTACGGCAGCGGTTTGCCGGGGTACGGCAAATGCTTCGGCTCGGCGCTGCTGGACGCCAACGTCTCCAGCTTCTTTGGGGATTATTTGTTCCCCGTTTGGCTGCACCAGGACCCGCGGTATTTTCGCCTCGGCCACGGTTCCATTCCGCTGCGGATCGCTTACTCGATTTCGCGCGTATTCATCACCCGCACCGACAGCGGCGGCAACGCCTTCGCCACGGCGTCGCTGATGGGCACGGTGCTGGCGGGCGTGACCTCCAACCTGTACTATCCGCGCCGGGACCGGGGGGTCGGCCTGACGCTGAGCCGCATGGAGTGGGATCTGGCGGGAACGGCCATCTTCAACCTGGAGGCGGAGTTCTGGCCGGACATTGAGCACGCCGCCAAGCGGGTGCTGTGAGCCGCCGCCGGGCGGAAAAATGACAATCCCGTCAGGCGCTTGTCATGCTGGCGTCATGGGGCGCAGGGCAAGGTGGCGGCAGGAGATGGGCGTTCGCGGCGCGGCGCGGAGGGCGCCGGGTCGCCGCCCGGGCGCGCCGGGGTGGCCGCCGTGCCTATTTGGATAGGGCCCGAGGTAGCGGCTACGACGCGGTGGCGGGGCCGGCGCCCGCCCCAAGGGAGGGCGATTCTTGCGTGTATACCTGGTAAATCCCAGCCACGTTTCTTTCGGTACAGCGGTGATCACGCCGCGCTGGCTCTATGTGCTTGCCGCCGCGACGCCGGCCAGCTTCGGCGATCCGGTGGTCGTGGACGAAACGCTCGAACCGCTGGATCCCGGGAGCATCCAGCCGGGCGACGTTGTCGGGATCGGCATCCATACCGGGAGCGCGCTGCGGGGCTATGAGGTTGGCCGATGGGCGCGGGAACGCGGGGCCTGGGTCGTGTTCGGGGGCATCCACGCCACGCTCTATCCACAGGAGGCCACCGAACTGGGTGGGGCGCACGCCGTTGTCCAAGGGGACGGTGATCTCGCTTGGGCCACCGTGCTCGGCGACTGCTTACGGGGGGCTCCGCGGCCGCTATACGTCGGTGGCCGGGTGGGGGGCGCAGACTTCGCGCCCGCCCGCTGGGACATCCTGCCCCGGAACCGGTACATGTGGGCGTCCGTACAGACGGTGCGCGGTTGCCCCAAGCACTGCTCGTTTTGCTCGGTGTGGCGCACCGACGGTCAGCAGCCCAGGGCGCGCGCCACCGATGCCGTCGTGCGGGAGATCGTCCAGTTACGGCGCATGGGCTTTCGCTTCGTGGCGTTGGCCGACGACAACTTTTATCCCGTGGCGTTGCGGGATCTGGAGCTGGCGAAGCGCCAAAACAATGCGCCGCGTTGGGCGATGCTGGCCGCCATTCGCGCCGAACGCTTCCACCTGATGGAGCGCCTGGCGATGCTGCCGAAGGACATGGTGTTCTTCACGCAGATCACGATGGAGGCTGCCGAGGACCCGGAGTATCTTGACGCCATGCGCCGAGCCCACATTCGCGGCGCGCTGGTGGGCGTGGAATCGGCGACGGCGGAAGGACTGAAGGACGTTTACAAGGATTTCAATGCCGCGGGCGAGGAGCTGGTCGAGCGCCTGCAGGCGTTCCGCCGTCACGGCGTGCATGTCCTGGGTTCGTTCATCTTCGGCCTGCCGAGCGATCGCTCGGCGACCTTCGATGCCACGCTCGCGATGGCCCAGCGGTCCGGGGTCACCTTCGCCCAATTCGTGATGTTGACGCCGTTCCCCGGCACGGTGGACTTCCTAAAATGGGAAAAGGCCCTCGGGCCGAATCCCCCGCTGGTGAACGGCGTGCCATTGACCCGCCACTGGCTGATTCCACAAGCGGCTCGCCCGAAGGTGTACTGCCCCCACCCGGAGATGTCCGCGGACCAGATTCGCCGCCGCACACAGGATGTCTGGAACCGGTTCTATAGCTTGCCGGTGATCTGGAAGCGCTCCCTGTTCCTGAGGTCCGTTCGCAGCCGTTGCGCCTTCGTGCTGGTTTCCAAGCTGTACCGGCAGATGTACGCGAACACAGGAATTGCCACCGACAGCGCCCGCGTGGCGCGATCGGCGCGATGGGCGCGCTGGATCGCCAAGGTTTGCCGGCGGCATTTCACCACCGCGCCCATGCCGGAGTTGCAGGCGCCCGACCTCAGCGAGCGTGCGCTCAGCGCCGGCGCGTAGAGCGGCCGGTGCCGCGGGCCCGGCGGCGAATGACAAAAACGTCAGGCGCTTGTCATGCCGGCGTCATGGGGCGCGGGGCAAGATGGTGACAGCAGCCGGGAGGGCCGTTGCGGCGCGGAGGGCGCCGGGTGGACGCCCGTGCGGACCCACATGGCCGGAAAGCGAGACCCGCGCAAGCCACTCGGGGCGAAGTTATGCCTGACGACGGCGGCCAGCCTGGCGGCGGCGCTGGCGCTGGGGGGCTGCGATTTTGCCCGCTACCACGCCAAGCCATTGGCGCCGCTGGCGGTGGCCCGCAAGTTCCAAGCGCGGCGGCTGGACGCGCCGACGCTGGCCGCCTATGTCCAGAAGGCGCTCGCCGTGGGGCGGGGGCACCACGCGGCGGCGTTCCGTTGGCCGCCGCGGCCTTGGACGCCGCGGCTGCTGGTGCTGGCGGCATTGTTCTACAGCCCGCGCCTGGCTGCGGCGCGGGCCCAACTGCGCCTGGCCGAGGCGGGCATCCAAACGGCGGCGGAGCGTCCCAACCCCAGCGCCAGCGCCGCGCCGGGCTATGAGACGTTTCCGGAGGCGCCGTGGGCGCTGAAGCTGGCGGGGGTCATCCCGATCGAGACGGCGGGGCGGCGGCAGGCGCGCGTTCGCCGGGCGCGGCGGCTGGCTCGCGCGGCCCGCTGGCAGGCGGCGGAGGCGGCGTGGCAAGTGCGGGCCCGCGTGCGGGCGGAGCTGCTGGCGCTGCTGCAAGCGCGGCGCGCCCAGGCGCTGGCGGCGGCGCAGGCGGCGGGATGGCGGCGGCGTGTGCGGCTGCTGCGGGCGCAGTTGGCGGCGGGAGAAATCGCCCGGCCGGTGGTGGCGGCGGCGCGGCTGCGCTGGGCCGGCGCCGAGGCCGGCCTGCGCGCCGCCCAGGGCCGGCGCCGGCAGGCGCGAATCGGCCTGGCGGCGGCGATCGGGGTGCCGGCGGCGCAGGTGGCGGGATTGGTGGTGCGCTGGCGCGGCTTCACGCGGCCGCCGCCGCCGGCCGCGCTCGGGCGGCGGCGGATGATGCGGCTGGCGGTGCGGAACCGCATGGACCTGCGGGCGTCGTTGGCCGACTATGCGGCGGCGCAGGCCGGCCTGCGGCTGCAAATCGCCCGCCAGTATCCGGACATCAACCTCGGCCCGGGCTGGACCTTCGAGGAGGCGCAGAGCGTCTTCAGCGTGGCGGTGGGCGCGGTGCTGCCCGTCTTCAATCACAATCAGGGGCCGATCGCGCAGGCGCTGGCGGCGCGGCGCGTGGCGGCGGCGGCGTTCCTGCAGTTGCAGGCGCGGGACCGGGCGGCGGCGGCGGCGGCCTGGGCCGCCTACCGCACCGCGTGGGAGAGCTTGCAGGCGGCGAATGCGGCGCTGGTCGCGGCGCAGAGCCAGCGGCGGTCGGCGGCGGCAGCGCAGCGCGAGGGGGAAACGGGCCGGCTGCGGCGGAACCAGGCGCGGCTGGGAGAGAACACGCTGGCGCGGGCGCGGTGGCGGGCGCTGGCGGCCGTGCAGGCGGCGCTGGGGCAGCTGGAAAGCGCCGTCGAACGGCCGCTGACGCCGGCTTGGAAATTGCGGCTCGGGAAGCGGCTGGGGAGGCGGCGATGAGGCGACTGGATGGCTGGAGGCGACGCCGGATGCCGGCGGCGGGCGCAGCGGTTTGGGCGCTAGCGCCGGTGCTGGTATTTGCGCTGTTTGCGGCGGGTCTGCCCGTACGGCGGGGATCTCGGGCTCAGCGTCCACCCGCAGCCGGCGCGCGCGTGGTGACGCTGGCTGCGGGCCAAGCGCGGGCCAGCGGGCTGCGCTGGGCGCCGCTGCGGCGGGCCCGCCGGAGAAGGGAAGCGCCGGCCCTGGGGTTGGTGCTGTCGGCGGCGCCGTTGGTGCCACTGCGGCGGCAATACCTGGCGGCGCTGCAGCAGGCGGCGGCGGCGCGGGCGCAGTTGCGCGCCGCATCCCAGGAATACCAGCGCTTGCAGCGGCTCTATGCCCATGGCCGCAATGCCGCCCTGAAGGCGGTGCAGGCGGCGGCGGCGGCCGAACAGGCGGCGCGGGCGAACTGGAATTCCGCGCGGCAGGCGGCGGCGCTGACGCTGACCGCGGCGCGGCAAGGCTGGGGGCCGGTGGTGGCGCGATGGCTGGGGGCGGCGCGGCCGCCCGCGGCGTGGGCGGGCATTATGGGCCTGCGGGATTATTTAGTGCAGATCACGCCGCCGGCAGGCGTGGCGGCGCCGCCGCGGGCATACCTGCGGGCGGAGCCCGGCGGGGGCGGCCGGATCGCGGCGCGGCTGGTGTCCAAGTTCCCCAGCGTCAATCCCCGCCTGCAAGCGCCGGCGTACCTCTACCTGGCCCCGGCGGCGCACCTGGCAGCGGGGCTGAGCGTGACGGCGCGGCTGCCGCTGGGGGCGGCGCAGGCCGGGGTGGTGGCGCCGCGCGCGGCGGTGTTGTACTGGCGCGGCCGGCGGTGGTTCTTTTTGCGGCTCGGCCCGCGGCGGTTCCAACTGCGGCGGCTGGCGCGCGGCGTGGATGTGCCGGGCGGGGTGTGGCTGCCCGCGCCGCAATTGGCGGGGCGGCCGGTGGTGGTGGCCGGCGGCGAGGTGCTGCTCAGCCAACTCGGCGCCAAGCCGGCGGGAGGCGGCGACTAGCGTATGCTCGGCGCTTTCGTCCGGTTCGCTTTGCGGCGGCGCGTGGTGGTGCTGACCCTGGCGGCGGCGCTGATCGCCTATGGCGTCTACACGCTGAAAACGGCCCGGTACGACGTCTTTCCCAACTTCGCCCCGCCGATGGTGAAAATCCAGACCGCCAGCCCGGGGCTGGCGCCGCGGGCAGTGGAGCGGCTGGTGACCACGCCGCTGGAGGCGGCGGTGGTCGGGCTGCCGGGCCTGCGCCGGCTGCAATCCAAATCCATCCAGGGCCTCTCGCTGCTGAAGGTGACCTTCCGCTCCAACTCCGCCATCTACCTGGACCGCCAGCTGGTCGCCGAACGCCTGGCCACGGTGGCGCTGCCGGCCGGCGTCCACCTGCCGCAGATGACGCCGCTGACCTCGGCCAGCGGCACGGTGATGAACTTGGCGCTCACCTCGCGCCGCCTGAACCTAATGCGGCTGCGCACCATTTCCGACTGGGACGTGCGGCTGCCGCTGCTAGCCGCGCCGGGGGTGGCCAGCGTGATCACCTTCGGCGGCAACATCCAGGAGTACCAGGTCCAGTTTCTGCCGCGCCGTCTGGTCGCCTATCATCTGCCGCTCGCCGCCGTGGTAGCGGCGGCGCGCAGGGCGACGGCGGTGCTGGGGGCGGGCTTTGTCTCCACGCCCAACCAGCGGCTGGTGCTGGAGGCGGCGGGGCAGCTGACCACGCCACAGCGGATCGCCGGCGTGGTGGTGGCGCGGGCCAATGGCCAGAACGTCACGCTGGGGGACCTGGCGCGGGTGCGGCTGGGGCGGCGGCCGCCGATCGGGGCCGGCGCCTACAACGGGCAGCCGGCGGTGGTGCTGTCGGTGAAGGCGCAGTACGGCGCCAACACCTTGGTGGTGGCCCGCAACGTGCGGGCTGTGCTGCGCCGGCTGGGGCCGCGGCTACAGCGCGAGGGCGTGCGGCTGCATATCACCTTCCGCCCGGCGAACTACATCCATTCCGCGCTCGGTGGCTTGGCCGGGGCGCTGGAGCTGGGGGCCATCCTGGTGGTGATCATCCTGGCGCTGTTTTTGTTCGACCTGCGCGCCGCCGCCATCTCCGTGACCGCCATTCCGCTGTCGTTGCTGACGGCGGTGGTCGTGTTGGCCGCCGCCGGCCAAAGCCTTAACACCATGACCCTGGGCGGGCTGGCCATCGCCATTGGCGAGGTGGTGGACGATGCGGTGATTGACGTGGAGAACATCGCCCGGCGATTGCGCGAAAACCGGCGATCGCCGTCGCCCCGGGCGGCGTTGCGGGTGGTCTATGACGCCTCGCTGGAGGTGCGCTCGGCGGTGGTCTACGCCACCTTCGCCGTGGTGCTGATTTTTCTGCCCGTGCTGCGGCTCTCCGGCGTGGCCGGGCGGCTGTTCGCCCCGCTGGGCTGGGCCTATATTTTGTCCATCCTGGCGTCACTGCTGGTGGCGCTGACGGTGACGCCGGCCCTGGCCTACTGGCTGCTGGCGGAACGCGCCGAGGGCGGGCGGCGGGAGCCGCCGGTGATGGCGGCGCTGCGGCGCGGCTATGGCGCTGTTCTGGCCTTTGTGGACCGGGCGTGGCTGGGCGCGGTGGCCGTGGCGGCGGCCCTGGTGGTGGCGGGCGTGGCGGTGCTGCTGACGTTTTCCTCGAGCTTTTTGCCGCGCTTTCGGGAGGATCACCAGATCCTGCACATGACGCTCGCGCCGGGCGCATCGTTGGGGGAATCACTGCGCCTGGGCGGCGAAGCGACGGCGCGGCTGCGGCGGGCGACGCCGAACATCTTGTCCGTGGCCCAGCGCGCCGGCCGGGCCACCTTTGGCGAGGCCCGCGGGCCGGAGGGCAACGAGCTGGGGTTGCAGCTGCGGCCGCATATGAACGGGGCCCAGTATGACGCGACGCTGGCCGCCATCCATCGCGCTATTCGGCCAATTACCGGCGCCACCTTCGCCCTGAACTCGTTTTTCGCGGAACGGTTCAATGAGACGCTTTCCGGCTTCCGCCAGCCGGTGGTGGTGGAGTTCTTTGGGCGCGAACTGAGGGCGGTGAACGCCGCGGCGGCGCGCTCGGCGGCGGTGCTGCGCGGCCTGCCCGGCGCCCGCGGCGTCACCATCCAAGCGCCGGCCACCGAGCCGACCGTTTCCATCCGGCTGCGGCCGCGGGCGGTCGCGCGCTGGGGCCTGGACCCGGTATCGGTGCTGGATGCGGCGCAAACCGCCTTTCGGGGCACGGTGACCGGGCAGGTCTACCGAGGCGACCGGGTGTTTAATGTGCGCGTCATCTTGCCGCCCGACGAGCGCCACGGGCTGGCGGCGCTGCGGCGGCTGCCGATCGAGACGCCGGACGGAGGCTATGTGACCCTGCGCCAGGTGGCGCGCATCCGGGAGCGGGCCGGCCTGGAAACCGTGCTGCACCTGGGGGCGCGGCGGGCGCAAGCGGTGACGGTCAACGTGGCCGGCGTGCCGCTCAGCCGCTTTGTCCAGCGGGCGCGGGCGGCGCTGGCGCGGCGTGCGCCCCTGCCGCCCGGCGTCAGCCGGCGAATCGCCGGCGCCGCGGCAGCGCAGCAACGAGCGCGCCGCGAGCTCCTAGTCTACGGCGCGCTGGCGCTGCTGGGCATTGTGCTGTTGCTCTCCGTGGTCATGCTGAATGGCCGCAACTTGCTACTGGTTCTGGCCAATCTGCCCTTCGCGCTGATCGGCGGCGTTTTCGCCGTCTGGTGGCTGCTGGGCGGGCGCATGTCGCTGGGCGCGATGGTGGCCTTCATTACGCTGTTCGGCATCACCATCCGCAACTCCATCATGCTGATTTCCCACTATGAGCATTTGGTGGCGCGGGAGGGTATGGCCTGGGGGCCGGAGGCGGCGCATCGCGGCGCCGCTGAGCGCCTGGCGCCGATTCTGATGACGGCGCTGGTCACCGGGCTGGGCTTGCTGCCGCTGGCGCTGCGCTCCGGCGCTCCGGGGTTGGAGATCGAGGGGCCGATGGCGATCGTCATTCTGGGCGGCCTCGTCACCTCGACCGCGCTCAACCTGTTGCTGCTGCCGGCTCTGGCGCGGCGCTACGGGCGCTTTGCCGCGCCGGCGCCGGACGTGCTCTAACGCGGTGGCAGGAGCGGTCGGGGCGTTACGCGTCACAGGGCTTCCCTTTGGGCAAGCATCGCCTGCTAGGCATCCTGGCGGTGGGCAGCGTGTTTCGCGCCTCGGCGGGGCTGAAGCGGAAAGCGGCCGCGGCCCCCGGCCTCTGCCGCTCCGCCGCCAGCGGTGCTTGAGCAGTCGGCGGGCCGCGTGTCCCGAGGGTGGCGATCGACGCTGCACCAAGGCAGAATGGGCGCATGAATCGCAGACGATTTCTCCGCGGCGCGGCGGCGGCGCCGGTGTTGGCGGCGGCACAAGGCGCGTGGCCGGCCGGCCCGGTGGCGAAGGATGACGGCAGGCAGGAGCCGGCGATCCACGCGCCGGGCGATTTGCCCAAAGGGCGGTACCGGCCGGGGCGGATCGAGAACGATTACGACCGTTGGCTGCCGGGCGAGCGGGAGGCGTTGGCGCATGCGCCTCGGCTGGCGGGGTTTGCCGGCGGCGGCGTGCGGGTGTACGCGGCGGGGCCGGGCGCCGGCGGCGCGGCTCGCGTCGTCCCGCCGGGTGGCGCCGTGGACGGTTGGCGGTTGCTAACGGTGATCGGCTGGCTGAACGGCGTGCCGACGGCGGTGTGGGAAAAAGACGCCGCGCATCAAGGGGTCATCGTCTACAGCACGATGCTGGGGGAGATTGTGCGTATTCCCAAACGCGTCGGCCGCCTGGAAAACATCCGGCCCCGGCCCATTCGCCCCGGGCACGGGGTGCGCTTCGAGCGGCCGGCGGAGTTTCCGCGCCAGCCGGATCTGCCGGGCGAGTACATTCTCAACTCCGCAGAGGACCCCTGCTATGAGAATGTCGCGGCGCTGGGACCGGAGCTGATCGGATGGACGCTGGTGGGCAATGAGGAAGGCGGGCCGCTGGCGTCCTTGTACCTGGAGCCGGACGGGCGGTCGCGGCAGGTGAATCCCCCGCCGGCGGGAGAAACCATCGCCAGCCGGTTGGCGCCGGACATGGCGGGGCGGGTCTTCGATCCGCAGGATTTTCTGCCCTCGGAATACC
>JAKAUF010000078.1 GCA_021827785.1 Acidobacteriota bacterium
AGGGCCATCCACTGCTCCGCCAGCCACTCCTCCCACGGCATGATGCGCGGCTCCGGCCACAGTTGCCGGCCCAACTCCTGCTGGCGCGCATCGTAGGCTTGGCGCAGGGAACGGGCCAAATGCGCCCCGGCGGTGACGGCGGCGGCGCCGTCCGCCAGTGCTCCCAGCAACTCCCGATCCATCCGTTCACCATAGCAGGTTGCTGTTACGGTTCCGGCGTTCGGCGCTGCGCTCCCGCCGAGTTCCCGCTGTGCTCCCATTGATAGGCGCGAGGCGCGGGCACCAGCCCCGCCGCTGGCGAGGCGCCCCGCATTGGCTGGCGCGGCGCGGACCGCCGCTCACGCCACCGGCTCGGATCGCACGGCGGCGCCGGCGGATGCGGCGGCCGCCGTTCCCGTGCTTAGCGCCGCGGCAAGCGGCTGGTAGCCAGAAAGAGCTGAAAGTACGACCGGCGCTGCATGATGTGGTCGTGCGGCAGATGCGGCGTGTAGAGAAATACGCCGCCGCGCCGCGCCAAGGCCCGCCGCGTCAGGCTGGCCTTGGTCATCAGCGTAATGGGCTTGCCCGCCGCCTGGAGTCCGGCCATCAGGTCCAGGTTGCCCCCGCTGGTGTCGTCGGTGAACACGCTGACCAAACGGCGGTGATGGCCTGCTTCCAGCCAATGCAAAAAGCCGGGCAGATCGCCGTAGGCGGAGTCGAAGAGAAAGACGTCGGTGATGTGGCGGGTAAGCCCACCGAATTGCAGCACATCGCTGGCCGCGCGATTGCCTCCGCTGTGGCTGCTGATGACGATGGCGCCGATGCGGGTGGTGCGGACGCGGCCCTGGGCATGAAGGAACCGCGCCACCTCCCGCATCAGGCCGGCGAAATCGCCGGGTTGGCTGGTCAGCTTGCCGTCGTCGGAGTCCGGCGCGTCATAAGGCCCTTGCGGCAGGACCAAAATCGCATTCACGCCGCTGGCTTCCACCTGTTGCGGCAGCCGGTAGTAAGGCAGCGCGCGGCTGAGGTGATTATTCCAGCCGTGGAAATGGACGATGAAGTTGATGCGGCTCCCAGGGCGATAGCCGGCGGGAATGAAAATGGCTACGCGGCTGTCGTCATAGTGCGCGGCGAAGCTGTAGAACTTGCCCTGATAGGCATACCCGTGGGCGCGGCTGGCGGCGGGATAGGGAGCGTCGGGAAACGGGCGAATAATGGTCCAGCCGAAACGACCGTGGCGCCAACCCGCCACCGGCGACGTTTGGCCCAGCACCATTTGGCCCAGCACCATGGCGCCGCTGAGCAAAAGCAGCAATCCTAGTCCGAGCAGCTTGCGCACTTGCACTCTCGCCTCCTTGCAACCGAACTTCCGAATGTATCACCCGCCGGCGGCGCAGCGTCCGCAAGCCGCTGGCGCCCGAGCCCGAACAACGCGGGCCCGCCGCTGATCTGACCCGTCGCCGCGCCGCGCGGGGCGCGCCGGATTCGCCGCTATGCGGAACCCTGCCGATTTCAGTTTTTGCGCGTTTTCTTGGCGCGTACTCCGCTAATCGGAATCCAGCAACACAGTCCGCCGGGATCGCCGCTGGCGACTGCGAGAGAAAAAGGCGGCGGAGTGGATGGCGGCGCACTGGTCCGCCGATTGCCTCCTAGCCGGGCGATGGGCAACCGCCCCGAGGTGCATGTCGTGCGCGCAAAGCTGATTCCCGCTCTAGCTGCGATGTTGGGCCTATTTCTCCTATTGGCGCCACTCGGCGCACAGACCACGGTGTCCGGCGCCGTGACCGGCCAAATCACCGATCCCTCCGGGGCGGTGCTGCCCGGCGCCACGGTCACGTTGCGCAATCTGGCTACCGGGCAGCGGCAAACCGGCCTCACCAACAGCACCGGTTTCTACCACTTTGGCTATCTGGCGCCGGACAACTACCAGGTGTCGGCGACGGCCAAGGGCTTCCAAAGCCAAAACCGCACCGTCGAGGTGGCCGTGGGGCAAACCACGATGGCGGATTTCCGCCTGCAAGTCGGCGCGGCGACGACCACGGTCACGGTCAGCTCCGAGGCGCCGGTGGTGCAAACCAGCAACGGCAATATCACGACGACGTTCAGCTCCCAGCAAATCGCCCTGGTGCCCAATCCCGGAAACGATCTGACTTCGATTCCGCAGACGGCGCCGGGCACCACCATGAACACGCAATCCGGGTACGGGAACTTCGAAGCCTTTGGCCTGCCCGCCACCTCGAACGTGTTCACCCTGAACGGCGAGGACGACAATGATCCATTCTTGAACCTGAACAACTCCGGCGCCACCAACTTGATGCTGGGGCTGAATGACGTGAAGCAAACGACCGTGGTGAGCAACGGCTACACCGGCGAATACGGCCGCTTGGCGGGCTCGCAGGTCAACTACGTCAGCAAGTCGGGCAGCAACGAATGGCATGGCAATGCGGACTATTTTTGGAACGGGCGGGTGCTGAACGCCAACAATTACTTCAACAACGCCAGCGGCGCGCCGCGGCCATTCGACAACGCCAACCAATGGGCGTGGTCCATCGGCGGTCCGATCATCAAGAACAAGACGTTCTTCTTCGTGGATCAGGAAGGACTGTACGTGCTGATTCCGACGCAGCAGCCGGTCAACATTCCCTCGCCGGCGTTTCAGGCGGCGACGTTGGCCAATGTACCCGCCTCGGAGGTCCCGTTCTACAAGGGCATGTTCGGCCTGTACAACTCCGCCGCGGGCGCGGCGGGGGCCAAGAACGTTCTGCCTGGCGGCGGCTGCGCCGATTTGGGTTCGGCGTTCTCCTCCAGCGTGCTCGGCGGCGCGCCCTGCGCGCTGCAATTCCGCTCCTCGGCGGGCAACAAGACCCATGAATGGATCGTGGACGCGCGGGTGGATCAGATCCTGGGTAACAATGACCGGCTGTTCTTCCAGTTCGGTACCGACCATGGCATCCAGGCCACCTACACCGACGCGCTGAACCCCATCTTCAACGCCCAGAGCGACCAGCCGCAGTACACCGGGCAATTGCATTGGACCCACATCTTCGGGCCCAACGCGGTCAACAGCCTGGTTTTGTCCAGCATGTATTACAGCGCCATCTTCCAGCCGGCCAACCTGAGAGCCACGCTGGCGGCGTTTCCGACGACGCTGGATTTCGCCGGCGGTAATCTGTATCCGCTGGGCGGACTGGATTTCCTCTGGCCGCAGGGCCGCACGGTCACGCAATTTCAGGCCGTGGACAACGTGGAGATGACCGAAGGCAATAATAGCGTCGGCTTCGGCGTGGACTGGCGGCGGGACTACAGCAGCAACTTCGACTACGGCATTCTGAGCAGCGGGCAGATCCCGAATGAGTCCATGACCGACTTCTACAACGGCGTCGCCACCGCGTTCACGCAGAACTTTCCGAGTTCGCTGGTGCAGCCGATTGACCTGTACAACCTTGGCCTCTACGTCCAGGACGGTTGGCGCGTTTCGCCCGGCCTCAAGTTCACCTTGGCGCTGCGGCTGGACCACAACTCCAACCCGATTTGCCGGCACAACTGCTTCTCGCAGATGGTCCTGCCCTTCACCTACTTGGCGCATAACGTCAACGTGCCGTACAACGCGATCATCAAGCCGGGGGCGCATAGCGCCTATCTCGGTTACCAGCAATGGGCCATTCAGCCGCGGATCGGCTTCGCGGCCACGCCGTTCGGACCGGACACCGTCGTCCGCGGCGGCTTCGGGCTGTTCGCCGACGCGTTTCCCGCCACGGTGACCGACGACTTCTCCGAGAACTTCCCGCTGGAGAACGGCTTCACCGTCGCCGGATTGCCGATGTCGCCGGCCGCGCCGGGCAACATCTTCGCCACCCAGGCGGCCAACAATGCCGCGCTGCTGGCGGGCTTTTACAGCGGCGGCACCCTGGCCAGCATTACCGCCGCCGATCCGGCGTTCACGCCGCCGAACTTCTTTACCCAGGATGTCAACGTGAACACGCCGATGTACATGGAATGGAACTTCGAGGTGCAGCAGCAATTGGGCCAGGCCTCGGCCGTCAGCGTCAACTACGTCGGCAACAGCGGCTGGAACGAGGCGTTGGTCAACAACGGCTTCAACGCCTATTGCCCGGCCTCCGCCTGCCCCGGCGGCTTCCCCGGCCTGCCCGCCGCGCCGGCGGACGCCCGCTTCGGGACGGTCAGCCAGTTGGGCGTCGGCTACTCCAACTACAACGGGCTGACCGTCTCGCTGATGCAGCGGTTTTACGAAGGTATCCAGTTCCAGTTCAACTACACCTGGAGCCATGCCCTGGACACGATCTCCAATGGAGGCTTCCTGCCCTATAGCCTCGCCACCAATACCAGCATTCTGAACCCGCAGGATCCGTTCAACGTCTATGGCTACAACTACGGCAACGCCGCCTATGACGTCCGCCACAACTTCACGATGAGTTATCTGTGGCAGGTCCCGTTCAAAGGCATGCATTTTGGCCCCTCGCAACTGTGGCGCGGCTGGACGGTGGCGGGTACGCTATTCTTCCGCACCGGGCTGCCCTACACCGCCATTGACGGAGCCACCACGGGCACGCTGGCGGGCTTCAATTACGGCGGCACGGTTTTCGCCAATGAACTGTCGCAGGCGCAGGCCAGCCCCTGCACCCAAAAAGGCATCTGCGTTTCGCCGGCGCAGTTTTCACCGGCCGGCACGCTGATGTTCGGCAACCAAATTCGCAACCAATTCCGCGGGCCGTATTTCTTTGACACCGATCTCCGCATCAGCAAAAACACGCAGATTCCGGGCTGGGAATCGGCGCAGTTGGGCGTGGGGGTGCAATTCTTTAACCTGCTGAACCATCCCAACTTCGACCAGCCGGTGGGCGATATTTCCGGCTCGCAGTTCGGCACCGTCATCAACACGGTCAGCGTGCCGACCAGCATTTTGGGAGCGTTCCTGGGCGGCGACGCATCCCCGCGCATCATCGAGCTGACCGCCAACCTGACGTTCTAGGCGGCGGCCCGATCCGCCTTTCCTCCCGCCCGGCGCGCTCCCGCGCCGGGCGCTCTATTTTGGCGCCCAAACCGCAATGCCGAGCGTGCTCGCGGCCGTGGCTAGGCGAACGTCATAAACGACCATGCCCGCCAAGTCTTCGCCGAGCGCCAGGGCGCTGGCCAAATGGATTGCGTCGAGGGAACGCAGCGTTGTTGGTTGCAGTAGGCCCGCGATGCGGCGAATCTCCCCGCTCAATTCCAGCCAGGATAGGCCGCGAATGAGGTCCTCCAGCCGCGCCTCCGCCTTAGGCCCGGCCGCTGCCCGCCGCAGCGAACGGCATGCCTCCACTTGGGTAACGACGCTGGTGGCGCGAGCGGGACGCCGCTCCAGGAACGCCCACAGCGCGGCGCTTTCCGTTTCCGGGACGGCGAGCTTCACCACGGCGGAGGCGTCCAGGTATACCGCGCCGGTCAGAAGCGCTCCTCATCCCGGGCTTGGAGCAAAGCGTCGCTGACTTCATGACCGACGCCCGGGCCGGGCGGAGGGCCAATCGCAAGCAAGTCGCCGGTGGCCGGAATCAGCTTGCCTTCCTCCACTAACCGGCCCCAGGTGGAACTGGTGCGAGGCAAAGGCGTGAGCAGGGCCACGATATGGCCGTGCTCGGTTACCTCCAGACGCTCGCCGCGCTTCACGCGGCGCAAATAGACGCTGAGGTTTTGGCGCAACTCGCGTACGCCGACGCGCGCGGGGACGGGAGCCGACTTCGCCTTGGCCTTGGCCCTCATGGAGCACATGGTAGCACATTCGCCTGGCCACCAGCCCTGGCGCCCAAAGGTCTTGGGGGCGCAGAATCCATCGAGACGCATGCCGGAATGCTGGATAATGGCTGCCGTGCTCCGCTCTCTGCGCCTGACCGCCCTGGTTCTGTTCCTGGCTTCCCTCTCGTTCGCCGCCGCCGCGCCGCGGGCGGCCTGGCCGGCGCCGCGCCGCCTCCGCGGCGGCTGGAAGTTCCTGCCCGATGTCCACGAGCAATTTCGCGCGGCGCGCTTGCCTGCTCACGGCTGGCGGCCGGTGCAGGTGGGACTGAGCATTCAGGCGCAGTTCGCCGATCTGCGCAACTTCGCCGGCGCCGGCTGGTACCGGCGGCGGCTGCGGCTCGGCCCTTTGCCGGCCGGCGGCCACTGGCTGCTGGCGGTGGGCGCCTGCGATTACCGCTGCGTCGTCTACCTCAACGGCCGGCGGGTCGGGGCGCACAGCGGCGGCTATACGCCGTTTGCCGTGGACCTGACGGCGGCGGGGCATCGCGGCGAGAACCGCTTGCTGATCCGCATCGCCGATCCACCGGGACCGGTGGCGGATTTCCGCGCCAGCTACGCGCAAATTCCCCACGGCAAACAGAACTGGTACGTGCAGACGTCGGGATTATGGCAAGCCGTGCGGCTGGAGGCAAAGCCGGCGTACTACTTGCAATGGGCGCATGTGCTCACGCGCGGACGGCGGGTCTGGGGCGTCCGGCTACGCTTGGCCCATTGGAGCGACATTCCTCCCGGAGCCCGGGCGCGGGTGGAGATTTTCGGGCCGATTCGCCATGGCCGCGGCGCCCGAACGCCCGTCGGCGGAGCCAAACTCCGCACGGAGATTCCGCTGCCGGCGCGGCAGACGGTCACGCTCCGGCTGGCGATGCGCGGCGCGTGGTGGTCGCCGCGCCATCCCCGCCTCTACCGGTTCGTGGTCGCGCTGCCGGACGGCGACCGATGGGCGGGGCAGTTCGGCTTGCGGACGATCGCCGAGCGCAACGGCCGAATGTATTTGAACCACCGGTTGTTTTATATGCGCGGGGCGCTGGATCAGGCCTTTTATCCGCGCGGCATCTATTCGCCTCCCTCGCTGGCCTTTCTGGAACGTGAAATGCGGGAAGCGCGGGCGCTGGGCTTGAACACCCTGCGTCTGCACATCAAGATTCCCGACCCCAGGTATCTGGAAGCGGCGGACCGCACGGGCATGCTGCTGTGGTATGAGATTCCGAACTGGGACCGGCTGACGCCGCTGTCCGAGCGCCGGGCCAAAGCCACGTTGCGGGCGGCGATCGCGCGCGATTGGAATCATCCCAGCCTGATCCTGCAAAGCATCATCAATGAAAGCTGGGGCGCGAACCTCAAAGTGGCATGGCAGCGAAAGTGGCTGCATGGCATGTATCTGTGGGCCAAGGCGCATCTGCCCGACCGGCTGGTGGACGACAACACCGCCTGCTGTTCCAACTTTCATATCCAGAGCGACCTGGCCGACTTCCACAACTACAATGCGATTCCGGATCATGCGGCGGCGTGGAACCGCTTTGTGCGCGCCTTCGCCCGGCGGCCGAAATGGCTGTATTCGCCCTACGGCGACGCACATCCGGACGGACCGGCGGGTCCGTCGCCGCTGGTGGTATCGGAATTCGGCAACTGGGGCCTGCCCTTGCTGCCGGCGAAAAAGCCCTGGTGGTTCGCCCGCGGCTTCAACGGCAATCCCATTACGATTCCCGGCGGCGTCAGCCGGCGGCTGCGGCGCTCCGCGCTGGGCGCGCAGTTCCGGGGTTATCCGGCGCTGGCGCGGGCGACGGAACGGCATGAGTGGCAGGCGCTGCGGTATGAGATCGAAAGCCTGCGCCGCCATGCGAGCATTCAAGGCTATGTCATCACCGAGCTGACGGACGTGAACTGGGAATCCAATGGGCTGATGACCATGTGGCGGCGGCCCAAGATCTTCGCCGCGAAGCTGGCGGCGCTACAGCGTTCGGTGATCGTGATGGCGGAGGCGGACAAGCCCGACTATGCCGCCGGATCCACGGCCGGGTTGAAGCTCATCGTGTCCAATGAATCGCCGCGCCCGTTCACCGGCGGCGTGGTGACCCTTGATGGCCGGCATTGGGCGGTGCCGGCGCTGGCCAGCGGCGCGGTCCAAGTCATCGGCGTGGCGCGGGTGCGGCTGAGCGCGCCGGCGCACGCCGGACCCGCGCCCTGGGCAGCGCCACGCACCGTTCACTTTCAGTTGCGGCAGGATGGGCGCCGATTAGACGCGCGGTCGCTGCGCTTGGCGGTGATCGGCGGCCTGCGCGGCCGCGGCGCGGTGCGCCTGGCTGCCGCGCAGGGCCCCGGCTGGCGGACTCTGGCGCGCCGCCTGGCGGCCAGCGGCTATCGGGTGCTGCCCGCCGGGGCGCGGGGCGGCATCCTGATCACGCCGAGCTGGCCGCCGCCGGCGGGCGTCCCCGCGGGACGGCGGGTGCTGGTGCTGGCGGATCGGGCCGGCGCGCTGACCGCCGGGCCGGAAAGCGCGGTGGCGCGCTCCGGCAATCTGAGCGGCGACTGGATCTCGAATTTCAATTGGGTCAACACGCGGCGCGGGCCGTTCGCCTTCCTGCGGCGCTTCGATGCCGTGTTGGGGCGCGAAGCCGGCGCGATCACGCCGCGCGTGCTGCTCACGGCGCCGCCGCGGCGCTACCGGAACGCCGAAAGCGCCGGATTCTTTCTCGGCTGGGTGCACGCGGAACATGCCCTGGCGGTGGCGGCGCGCTCGGGCCAATCCCGGTTATTCGTCACCACGTTTCCGCTCGCGGATTCCTACGGCCGCGACCCGCTGGCGACGGCTATGTGGAACAGCATCATCCGGCACGTGGCATCCACCAGCTTCCAGCCGCAATGGCGGTGGCCGGCGGCGTAAACGCGCGGGCCGGCAGGGCCAGCGGCTTGCTACCGGCGAATTTGGCTAGACGCGCCGGCGCAGAGCGTGGCGCAGAGCGGCAAGGCCGGCGGCGGGCCCCTGCGCATGGCCGAAGACGGCGCTGCCGGCGACAAAGTTATTGGCGCCGGATTCCCACGCGGCGCCGATGGTCTCCGCGTCCACGCCGCCGTCAATCTCAATGTCGCATGCGAGCCGGCGGGAGGAAATCATCTGGCGCAATCGGGCGATTTTGCCGAGCACGGAAGGAATGAAGCGCTGGCCGCCGAAACCCGGATTGACCGTCATCAGCAGCACCATGCCGAGCGCCGGCAGGCATTCCTCCAGTTCCACCAGCGGGGTGTCGGGGTTGAGGGCGACGGCGGGACGGGCGCCGGTTTCCCCAATGCTTTCGATCATGCGGTTCAAATGCGGCGTGGCTTCGGCATGAACGATGATCCAATTCGCCCCGGCGGCGGCGGCCGGAGCGATCCAATCTTGCGGACGCGCGGTCATCAAATGCGCTTCGATGGGGCGGGCCGTGAGCCGGCGCAGGGCGGCGATGAACATCGGCCCCATGGAAATGTTGGGGACGAAGCATCCGTCCATGATGTCCACCTGATAGCGATCGGCGCCGCCCGCTTCCGCC
>JAKAUF010000284.1 GCA_021827785.1 Acidobacteriota bacterium
GGCGCGCGGGCGCTGCCGCCGCCCGAAGCACCGGCATCTCGCCGTGGGGACCCGGAGCCGCCGCTGGGCCGCAGCCGCAAAAGAGGCCTGGCGGCGCTCAGGTCCTCTCCCCGTTCCCACAAGGCCAACTGCCCGGGTGCGCGAAAAACTATGGCGGCAGGCAGGCGCGGTATACTGAGCAGGGTAAACCCCATGTTTGATGGCATTTTCGAACCGACGCACCTTCTGATCATTTTGGCGATCTGTGTCCTGATCTTTGGGCCCTCCAAGCTGCCGCAATTGGGCAAGGGGTTGGGCGAAAGCATTCGGGAATTCAAGAACGCAATCAGCAAAAACAGCGCCAATCCTCCCGCCGAGGGAACCACGGCCCGGGCCGAAGAGAAGAAGTAGCGCGCGGATATTCGTGCTCGGACCACGCCCCCGCCAGCGCGCTGGAGCACATGCTCCCGCCGCGTGTCGGCGTGGACGAGCGTTCGCTGTCCGCGGCAACTTTGCCCGCGGCAACTTGCAGCAACGTGCAGATATCGTGATCGCCGCCGGGCTGCCGTTGCCGGCCGCCGAAATCCCGCCGCGGCCCGGCAACGCGGGGCGTCCCCAGACGGGCGGCTGATGAACTGCTTGCATGCCTGCCGCCCCATCGTTCACGGCTCCGCCATTCGCCGCTGATCTGCGCGTTTTGGTCTTCGATCTGGACGGGACGCTGGTGGATTCCCACGCCGATCTGGCCGCCAGCGTCAATGTCGCGCTGGCCGAACTGCACCGCCCGCCGCTGAGCGCGGCGCAGGTGGCGCGGTTCGTGGGCAACGGCGTACCGGCCCTGCTGACGCGCGCGCTAGCCGCCAGCGGCGGCGCCGGCACGGCCGCCGAGTTGGACACCGCGATGGCGGCGATGCTGCGCCATTACGAACGCCATTGCTTGGACGCAACCCGCCTGTATCCCGGCGTCGCCGACCTGCTGCCGGCCCTCGGGGAGCGGTTTCAAATGGCGGTGCTGACGAACAAACCCGAGAAGCCGGCGCGGGAAATCTTGGCCGGGCTGGGGGTGGCCGGCTGCTTTCAAGCCGTGTACGGCGGCGACAGCCTGGCGGCGAAGAAACCGGATCCCGTGGGCTTGCGCGCCATCCTCGGGACCGAACTGGCGCCGCAAAACGGACTGATGATCGGCGACAGCATGGTGGACATTCAAACCGGACGCGCCGCCGGCGCCTGGACCTGCGCGGTGAGTTATGGCTTTACGCCGCGCGATTGGCAGCCGGGCGCCGCAGACTGGGAAATCGCCGCGTTTGCCTCGCTGCGCGCCTTGCTGGCGGGGTGAGCGTCAACTGGCGGGCGCGGCGCCGGCCGGCAGTTCTTGGGCGCGCACGAAATCCCAGCCGCCCCGGCCGCATTTATTGCGGCACTCCGGCAGCACCTGGCCGGCGGTGAAATGACCCGGCAGCTTGCAGACGCTGCACCAATAGATTCCGGTTTCCGGCGCGGTGGCGCCGGGCTTGATCGCCATGGGTCCCTTCCTTTCTCTCTCCCGTCCGCGGCGGCAACGCTCGCCGCGCCGCCCCGCCTCACCGGCCGCCCGGGATTAGTGAATCGCCACGCCTTCGGTGGAAACCAGCGATTTGAAAATCGCCAGCACGCGGCGGCGGTACGCCAAAACCTGGTCGGCCATGGAGGCGAACCGCGGATCGCGGAGACTCGCCCGCTGCCAGCGGTCCAGCACGTCGGCCGGGACTTCGATGTCCTGGCGCAGTTGCTGATAGGAGTGGCCGCGCAAGAACAGGCCGTAAAAGAACGCCGCCTCGCGCTCCGGGGCGTCGTACTCCGGCGGCGCCACGGCGGCGGACGAGTTGACAGGCGGCGATTGCATCGTGACCAAACCTTCTGATTTCTGCTTCCGATTCGAATGGCCCGCGGGCGCACTCGAATTCAAGGTCCAGATTCATTGGATACACCGGCGGCGAAAAAAATACAACGATCCCGCGGACACATTATTTTTTCTCCGCCCTATTGACAAACGCCGCCGCGGCGATTGCGTAAAAGCTGAGCTGGCTGTCGCCCTGCGTCACCACGCGAAAGCGGTGCAGGCGGCCATAGGCCGCGGCCAGATCCCGCCGCCGCGCATGCTCGGCGATCACCCACGCTTCCGGCTGCAACACGTCCGGCGCCCGCTCCATGCCTAGCGCCGCCAGGGACGCTTCATATACCTCCGCGGCGGCATAGGGCGGATCCAGGAACAGCAGGTCGGCGGGACGCGCCAGCCGCGCCAAGGCGCCCGGCAGCGGCCGGGCGATAATCTCCGCCGGCGCCGCCGGGAGGCGGCTTAAGTTGGCGCGCAACGCGTCCAGCGCGGCACGCGCAGGCTCGACGAATACCGCCTCGGCGGCGCCGCGGCTGAGGGCTTCGATGCCCACCGCCCCGGTGCCGGCGCAGGCATCCACGAACACCGCTCCCAGGACCTTCGCCGCCAAAATATTGAACAGCGTTTCCCGCAGCGCGTCGCTGGTGGGCCGCAGCCGCAACCCGGGCGGAGCGAGAAGCGTACGGCCACGAAACTGTCCGGCGATCACACGCATTGCAGTGATCTTCAAGTTTAGGGATTTTGGGCCCAAGGTGATTCTTGACAGACCCGGCGGGATCGGGTCTATGATGGCGCTACTGACGAATCTGACCTCACACGTCAGATCTTGCGGGCCCGCCTTCCCCTCGGCGGGCCTGCTTCATTTATGGCGCCACATTAGGGCCGCCGGGCCGGCTTCGCGGGCGGAAATCCTTGATGGGAGCGGCCCCGCGAACCGCAAGTGCCCTTCCCTCGTGACCGCAAGAATGCACCGAGGCCAGCGGTTGCGCCGCCGATGCACCTGGATTGTGGACCAGAGCGGGAAAATCGGCGTTCCGTCCCCGTGAATGGGGATGGGCATTCGCATGGATCGCAGGCAACCTGGATCACCGGAGTGCTGCTTTGGTCGCCGTGTTGAGCCCGGGTTCCCTACGTCGTTTCCCATTGTGGGTCGGGTGTCTGGCCGGCCTATTCTCCGCCCTGCTGCTCGCCGCGCGGGCGCAATCGCCGGCCACGCAATTCCCCACCGCCGGTCCGGCCTGGCATTTTCTCGGGCCGGCAACGATCGCGGACGGATTGGACCAGATCGGCGCCGTCGGCGGCAATGTCACCGCGCTGGCCATCTCTCCCACCGGCGTCACCGTGTACGCGGCCACGGGTTGGGGCGGCATTTGGCAAAGCACGGGCGGCGGCGCCTGGACCTCGATCAGTGACGCGGCAGTGGCGCAGTTGGGCTTGCCCGCCTTCACCGTCAACGCGCTGGCGGTTGGTGCGGATGGCACGCTCTATGCCGGCACCGGCAGCTTGAACCATCCGGGCAGCGGCGCGGTCGGCCTGCTCGCCAGCAGTGACGGCGGGGTTACCTGGCAGCAGATCGGCCCGTTTGCCGGCGAAACAATCACCGCGATTGACGCCGGCTTGTCGCCGGCGGTCGCGGTCACCGAGCTGGGTCCGGCGCATGCGGGGGTATGGTGGACCGCCGATTGGTCGGCGCTTTCGCCGCAATGGTCGTCGGCTCTGTCCGGAGCGGCGGCCAGCATCGTCCGCCTGGGCGGCGGGACGGAAGTGTGGGCCAGCATCGGCGCGAACGTCTATAACTGGTCGGATTGGACCGCCACCGCGACCAACCTCCCGGCCCCGACGCCGGTCCCAGGAAGTTGGCCGGCGGCAACCCAAGTGATCGACTTGGCCGCTAGCAGCACGGGGGTGTTCGCGGTGGCGCTGGACGGCAGCGGCAAGTGCTTGGCGGTCGCGGCCAGCCCCGGCGGCGCGCAGCCTTTTTTGCCCCTAGCCACCGCCGACGACGGTTGCCCACCCGGCGACACGAGCGGGGCGGCGGCGCCGGTGGCGATCGGTTTCGATGGGAATGGCAACCTGTGGCTGGGCGGCGCGGGATTGTCGGAATGGCCGAAAGGCGGCGCCTCCTGGCAGCAAGCGGCCGGCGTTGTCGGCGTCGTCCACGCCCTGGTTGCGGATGCTGCCTCGGGTCTTTTCATTGCCGGCGCCGACAACGGCCTTTGGCGGTACACCTGCGCCAGCAGCAGCCCCTGCATTTGGTCCAACAATATCGGCAGCCCGCCGGCCCTACAGATCACCTCCGTGGCGGCCATCAATCTAATGAATCAACTCTGGGTCAGCGCGCTTCAGGGCGGCATCGCCGGTGACGAAAGCGGTGTCTGGACCACCGCGCTCGCCGCCAGCTCGGGCGGTGCGGTCGCCGCCGCCCCTAGCGATAGCGCCAACCCCGCAACGGTCTACGCCGCGCCGCCGCTGAGCAGCACAATCCAGGTCAGCAGCAATGGGGGCGCCAGTTTTCAGCCCTGCGCCACTTGCCCGGCGACGCCATCGGTGGGCGCGGCGCCATTGTTGGCGGTCATTCCCAGCGACAGCGAGGTGGGCTATTACGCCGCCGGCAGCCAGCTATGGTCCACGGCGGATGGCGGCAACACCTGGACCCAACTGGCCGCGCCCGCCACCGGCGCCGTGACCGCATTGTCCGCCAGCGGTAGCGGCGCAAACCCGGAACTGGCGGTGGGCAGCGCCAGCGGGCAGGTGCTGTTTTATGCCGGCAGCGGCGGATGGCAAAACGGCCCGGTCCCCGGCGTCCCGGTCGCCGCCGTCGCCGCCGCCGGCAATACGGTCGTCGCCGGACTCGGCCAAGGTTCCGGCACGCCGCCGGCGAATTTTCTCTATCTCTCCACGGACTCAGGGGCGAATTGGTCGGCGATCACCGCCGCGCCCAGCCAGCCGGTCAGCGCCGTGACCATTGACCCCGTGGACGCGAACACGATGTATGCCGCTCCGGCCGACGGCGGCGTATTGGCCAGCGCCAATAGCGGGCAGACTTGGTACAAGTTGGGTTCGGCGCTGCCCCAGGTCCCCGTGACCGCCTTGAGCCTGGACGAGAACGACCGCCAGCTCTTGGCCGCCACCAACGGCCGCGGCGCCTGGAGCCTGCAACTGCAACCCGCTGCGGAAAACGTCACGCTGGCTGGACCCGGCTCGGCCACGGTCGGCACGCAGGTTACCGTCACGGCCACGGTGGTCAACGCGTTTGGCGCCCCGGCGCCGGCGGCACTCGATTGGACCGCCTCCGCGGGCACGCTCTCCGCCGCCAGCACCACCACCAGCGTCAATAGCCAAGGCCAGAGCACCAGCACCAACACCATCACGCTGCCCGCCACCGCGGGCGCCATCGCCATCACCGCCTGCCCGGCCACGGCAAGCGGCGCCTGCGCCGGCAGCGGCGGCGCCACGTTCAGCCTGACCGCGCTCGCCGCCACGCCGTCCCAAATCGTCGCCTTCGGTGGCGGCAACCAGAGCGGAACGGCCGATACCACCCTGGCGCAGCCGATCATCGCGGAAGTGGAAGACACGAACGGCAATCCCGTCAGCGGCGTCAACCTCACCTTCGGTGACAACAACGCGGGCGGCAGCTTTTCCGCCGCGGGTCAGACGGGCGAAACGCTGGCCCTGACCACCAACGCGCAAGGCGAAGCCAGCGCAACTTACACGCTGCCCGCCGCGCCGGGCACGGTCACGCTGACCGCCGCCGCCGGCGCCCTCAGCCTGCCGCCCGCCAGCTACACCGAAACCGCGCTGCCGCCGCCGCAAACCACGCTGACGCTTTCCCCCGCCAGCAGCAACGCCGACGTCGCCACGACCACGGTGCTGACCCTGGCTAGCACCCCGATTTCCGGAGATACGACGGCGCAGATCACCCAACTGCGCTGCGTGGCGCCGGTCACCGGCTGCAACGTCGCGCCCAGTTCGCTGACGCCCGGACAGAGCGCGCAGGTCAGCGTGTCCTACGGCTCCGCCGCCGTCGGCGCCAACACCGTCAACGTGCAAGGCCAGTTCAACGGCGCGCCGATCAGCGCCTCGGCCACCATCACCGTCTTGCCGCCCGATTTCTCCCTCACCCTGACGCCTTCGGCCCCGCAAGCCGATCAAGACTCCGCCTTCACGCTCACCGCCGCCGCCACCGCCATCAATGGCGCCTATGCGCAAATCGCCTTGACCTGTCCCCAGCCCGCGAGCGGCTGCACCGTCAGCCCTGCGTCCATTGCGCCGGGCCAAACCGCCGTCGTGACCATCGCCGCCGGCACGCTGGCGCCCGGCCCGCAGCAGATCGCGATCCTGGGCGACGACACCACCGACCAGCAAAGCCATACCGCGACGGCCAGCATCACGGTGGCGCCGGCGGCGCTGGCGGTCGCCGCGGCGCCCACGTCCCTCACCGTCTCGCCGGGCGGGAGCGGGCAGACCGCGATTACGGTGACGCCCGGCGGTGGCTTGACCGGCTTGGTGGCGCTGAGCTGCTCCGGCCTGCCGGCGGAATCGGCGTGCGCCTTCACGCCCGCCAGCGCCACCAGTTCCGGCGGAGCGGTCAATAGCACGCTGGTCATCAGCACCACGACCAACAGTTCCCTGCCTCCGTTCCCGGGCGGACCGCTGCCACGTTGGCTCTGGTTTGCCCTGTGTTTTTTTGCCGCCGCTGGGATGGCGTGGCGCCGGGCGCTGGCGCAGGCGCCGCGGCGCGGCCGCGCTTGGGCCGCAGCCGGTCTGCTCAGCCTGACGCTGTTGGCCGGCTGCGGCGGCGGCGCAGCGCCGCCCGACCCGCCCGCGGCCAAGGCCGCCAGCGGCGGCACCCCCGCCGGCAGCTACACCGTGACCGTCACCGCCGCCTCCGGCAAGATCACCGGCCAAGCCGCCATTACACTCCAGGTCAACTAGCCCGCCCGCTGGTGAACGCGGCCTCGCGTCGAGGGCCGGCGGCGCCGGTCAGACGGCGGCGGCTTCTTCGTGGCCGCCGCAGGCGCGCACGGCGGTCTCCAGCGCGCGCTGGGCCAGACCCAGCAGCTCGGCGACAGCGGCCAGCCGGTCGTTCGGATCGTGCTCCGCCGCCAACACCTCGTCCGCCGCCTCGATCATCAGCGCCAGCTCGATCGCCTCCATCTCCGGCGTATAGCCCAGCGCCAGGCGCTCCTGGGCGAAGTGCACGGCGGGATCAGATACGCGCAGCGAGGGCCGTCCGCGCAGACGGTCGGCAATCTCCGCCAGCAGCAGTCCCGCATGGTCCCGCCGCAGCACCGGCGTCATCGGCACCGCCGCTAACACCGGGTGGGCAACCACCTTTTTAAGCCAGCATTGGATGATATCTTCCCGCTTGTCCACCAGCGTGGTGGCGACCTTGACCGTATCCATAAAAACCGAACCCCTCTGAGGCGCAGCGTCCCCGGTAATCTGTAACAAGGCTAACACGCAGCTCCGTCTTCCCGGAACGGCGGCGGTCCGCATGCCTCCGGGCGGCGGGCGGCCGGGCGTGGGCGAGAGTGGTGGCCGCGCCGGTACACTGAAGGCTTGCTCCCCGACTGCCCAGATCCGGCCAGCGCCGCCGCCGTGATGGCGCAGCTTGGCCCGCCCGCCGCCGGTCATCTGCCGCGGTTGCTGGCGCGGGTCGCCGACCCGGAAGGCGCGGCCCAGGGATTGGAACGCTTCCTGGCCGCCGCCCCCGCCGCCGCCGAGACGCTGCGGCGCGAGCCGGAACGCCTGCATCCGCTGCTCGCCATCTTTAGCGATAGCCGGTTTTTGGGCGAGGGCTTGATCCAAGACCCCACGCTGGCCGATTGGCTGGAACGGGCGCGGCATGAAGACCGCCCCCGCCATCCCGAGGAAATCGCCGCGGACTTAGCCGCCCTGGCGGGCGGCGCGCGCGGCCCCGAGCGGGCGCTCGCCCTCACCCGCTTCAAGCGCCGGGAATACCTGCGCATCGTGCTGCGCGATTCGCTCGGCCTGGCATCCCTGGCGGAAACCACCTGGGAGCTGTCCAACCTGGCCGACGCCATCCTGGCCCAAGCCTATGCCTGGGCCTGGAACGACTGCGTCACGCGCTTCGGCACGCCCATGCACGCGGCCCAGCAGCGGCGGCAGGTGACCGGAATGGCGGTGCTGGGGCTGGGAAAGCTGGGCGGCGGAGAGCTGAACTACAGCTCCGATATAGATTTGCTTTTCGTCTATGCCGCCCCCGGGGAAACCGCGCAAGGCGAGGCCAACCGGGAGTTCTTCCTCAAGATGGCCCAGCGGCTGACGGCTTACGTCTCCGAGCCCACGCCGGAAGGCGCCTGTTACCGCGTGGACCTGCGGCTGCGTCCCGGAGGGCGGGAAGGCGAGATCGCGCTGCCCCTGGCGGCGTGCCTGGCGTATTACCAGGGCCCCGCGCGGGAATGGGAACGGCAGATGCTGATCAAAGCTCGGCTCTGCGCCGGGGACGCAGCGCTGGGCCGTGAGTTCCTGGCCGCCGTGGCGCCGCTGGTGTTTCCCCCCGCCGGCGGCGTCGCCGCGGCCATCGCCGGCGCCCGGCAGGCGCGGGCCCGCATCCAGGCCGAGCAAGGGCGCATCGGCGGCGGCTGCGACGTCAAGCGCGATCCCGGCGGCATCCGCGACGTCGAGTTCATGGCGCAGATGCTGCAACGGGCACATGGCGGCGCGGAACCCTGGCTCCAGGTCGGCAACACGCTGCAAGCGCTGCAACGGCTGCACGATAAAGGCCGCCTGGGCGGTCCCGCCTGGCAGACCTTGGCCGGCGCCTACACGCTGTTCCGGCAGATCGAGCACCGCCTGCAACTGCGCTTCGGCGAGCAAACGCATCGCCTGCCGGCCGATGCCGGCGCGCTGCGCGCGCTGGCGCGGGGCATCGCCCGCAGCCAAGCCGGGCAGCGCGGCGGCGAACCGATGCCGCTCTCTTCCACCGCCGATGCCGAGGCGGTCGCCGCGCTGCACCGTCGCTTGCAAGCGGCGATGGCCGCGGTCTCCGCCTACTGGGAGGACGCCGGCGCCGCCGCCGGCGAGGGTGACGCGCAGGCCTTTCGCCTCCGCCCGCCCGAGCCGCCCGGACCATCGGCGCCGGCGCCGCCCGCCGGGCTGGGCCCCCGCGGCCGGCGGCATTGGCGGCACTGGGTGGAATCGGCCCAGCGCGATCCGGCCGGGAAAGAGGTATTGGAATCGCTGGATGCCGCCGCGCGGGAGCGCTTGGCGGCGGCTCTGGACGCCAGCGATTTTCTCGCCGAGGCGATGGTTCTCCGCCCCGCCGAAGCCCGGCTCTTCAGCGCGCCGGACGACTGGCCCGATGACCGCCAAACCGCCTGGCTGCCCGCGCCGGCGCCTCCGCCCTTTGCCGCCGCCCGCCTAACCGGGGTGGAGGCCATGCGCCAA
>JAKAUF010000058.1 GCA_021827785.1 Acidobacteriota bacterium
CAAACCCGCGCCGATGCGCCCCTGCCCTCCGATGCCGCGGGATTGCAAGCGGCGACCCAGGAACTTTGCGCTTGGGCGGAAGCGGCGGCACACGCGGCGGAAGACGAAGCCGCGCTGCGCGCCGCTCGCGACGCCTGGCTGGGGCGCAAGGGTGGGGTGCTGGCGCGGCTCAAGCAAAACTGGCTGGCCGCGGCGCCGCCGCCGCGCAAGCGCGAAGCGGGCCAAGCCTACAACACCGTGGCGCAAGCGGCGGAGTCGGCGTTGGCGGCGGCGGCGAAGGAACTCGCCGGCCGCGGCGCGGCCCGCCGCCTGGCCGGGGAGCGGGTGGACATTTCCCTGCCCGCGCGGCGCGCGCCGTTCGGCCCGGCGCATCCAGTGCTGGCGATCCTGCGGCGCATGACCGACATCTTTCTTCGCCTCGGCTACTCGGTCGCCGAAGGACCGGAGATCGAGACCGCCTATTACAACTTCGAGGCGCTCAATATTCCCGCGCACCATCCGGCGCGCGCCAGCCAAGACACGCTCTATATGGACGCCGGCCCGGGAGCGCCGGAGCTGCTGCTGCGCACCCACACCTCGCCCGTGCAGATCCGCGCCATGCGGCAAACCGCGCCGCCGCTGCGGGTGATCGCGCCGGGCAAGGTCTACCGCAACGACGCTCCCGACGCCACCCATTCGCCCATGTTTCACCAACTGGAGGGCCTGGCGGTGGATGAGCACATCACCTTGCGGGACCTGAAGGGAGCGCTGGACCATTTCGCCCAGGAGATGTTTGGCGCCGCGGGAGCGGGTGAACGGAACGTGCGCACGCGCTTTCGGCCTTCCTACTTCCCGTTCACCGAACCCAGCGCGGAAATGGATGTCGGCTGCCTGTTCTGTCACGGCGCGGGCTGCCGCGCCTGCAAGCAAAGCGGCTGGATCGAGGTGCTGGGCTGCGGCATGGTGCATCCCGCGCTGTTCCGCGCCGTTGGCTACGATCCCGAGCGCTGGACGGGGTTCGCCTTCGGCATGGGAGTGGAACGGATTGCCATGCTGGCGTACGGCGTGGATGATATCCAGCGGTTTTATTCCGGCGACCTGCGTTTTCTCAGCCAGTTTCCCGATTAGGTTGCCGGAGGTTACGAACCTTTACGCCCCTGCGCGTGCCCAGCTCCGGGCGGCGGCGCCCCGAGGAAGGTCGGCGATACCATAGTAGGGAAGGCCATGGTGTACCTGGACCATAACGCGACCACGCCGCTGCGCCCCGAGGCATGGGCGGCGATGGCGGAGTTCTACCAGGGCGGCCAGGGCAATGCCAGTTCGATTCATCAGGCGGGCCAGCGGGCCAAGCAGGTGCTGGAGCGCGCCCGCGAGGATGTCGCCGCCTTGCTCGGCGCGCGGCCGGCCGAAGTCGTTTTCACCAGCGGCGGCACCGAGGCGGACAACCTGGCGCTCCAGGGCCTGGCGGCAGTACACCCCGGCGGCCACATCATCACCAGCCAAGTCGAACATCACGCCGTGCTGCATACCTGCCAGGAATTGGAACGGCGGGGCTGGCGGGTCAGCTATCTGCCCGTGGACGGGCAGGGCCGGGTGGATCCGGCTGCGGTGCGGTCGGCGCTGCGCCCGGACACGTTCTTGATCTCCATCATGCTGGCCAACAACGAAACCGGCGTCCTCCAGCCGCTGGAGGCGATCGCGGCGGTGGCGCGGGAAGCGGGGGTGCGGCTGCATACGGACGCGGTGCAGGCGGCGGGCAAGCTGCCGCTGGACGCGCCTGCGCTGGGCTGCGATTTGCTGAGCGTCAGCGCGCACAAAATCGGCGGCCCGCAAGGCGCCGGCGCGCTCTATGTGCGCCGCGGGGTTCGCCTGGCCGCGATGCTGTATGGCGGGCATCATGAGCGGGACCGGCGGGCGGGAACCGAAAACGTGGCCGCCATGGCCGGCTTTGCCGCCGCCGCGCGCGCCGCCCGCGCCGGCCTGGAGAGTGAAGCGGCGCGGCTGCAAACGCTCCGCGACGAGTTCGAGCGGCGGGTGCTGGCGGAGATTCCCGACACCTTCATCGCCGGCGGCGCCGCGCCCCGCACCGCCAACACCAGCGATATCTGCTTCCGCCATGTGGAGGGTGAGGCGTTGGTCATCGCGCTGGACCTGGCGGGGTTTTGCGTCTCCACGGGAGCCGCCTGCTCGTCCGGCGCCATCGAGCCCTCGCATGTGCTGACCGCCATGGGACTGCCGGCGGCGGACGCTCGCAGCTGCCTGCGCTTTAGCCTGGGCGTCACCACCACCGCGGCGGAGATGACCGCCCTCGCCGAGGCGCTGCCGGGCATCGTGGCGCGGCTGCGTGCCCTTTCCCCCAGCTACGCCGCAAGCGCTCCGGCGGCCAACTATGCTTAACCCTGCGCCTAACCCGGCCGCGGCGCAGCCCGAAGAGTTGACCGCCGTGGCCATGTCCGGCGGGGTGGACAGCTCCACCGTGGCGGCGTTGCTTCACGCCGCGGGCCGGCCGATGGTCGGCCTGACCATGCAGCTATGGAATCAGCGGCGGCTGGCGGGGCGGCCGGGCATGCCCGAAACCAGCCACGGCCGCTGCTGTTCGCTGGACGACGTGCATGACGCGCGGCGGGTAGCGGAGCGGCTGGCGATTCCCTATTACGTCGTCAACTACGAGCAGCGCTTCGAGCGGGACGTGGTGCGCAATTTCGTGGACCAGTACCGGGCGGGGCGAACGCCGATTCCGTGCAGCCTGTGCAATACCAGCGTCAAGTTCGACGCCTTGGTGACCACGGCGCGGCAAATCGGCGCCGCGCGCGTCGCCACCGGGCATTACGCCCGCATCACCCCGGATCCGGAGCGGCCTGGCCGCCGCCAACTCCGCCGCGCCGCCGACCGGCACAAGGACCAAAGCTATTTCCTCTGGGGGCTGACGCAGGAGCAGCTCGCCGCGGCGGAGTTTCCGCTGGGGGAGATGAGCAAGGACGAGGTGCGGCGGCATGCCGCGGCCGCGGGGCTGGACGTCGCCGGCAAGCCGGAGAGCTACGAAATCTGTTTCGTGCCGGGCAATGATTACGGCGCATTTCTCGCCGCCTATGCCGAGGAGCAAGCCCTCGACCTCGGCGGACCCGGCGCGATCGTCCACCGCAGCGGACAGACGCTCGGACGCCATGCCGGCGTGCACCACTTCACGGTGGGCCAACGGAAGGGCTTGGGAGTGGCCACCGGCCAGCCGCTGTACGTGCTGAACGTGGACGCGCCGACGGCCACGGTCACGGTCGGCGAAGAAGAGCAGCTCTACGCCCGGAGCCTGCGGGCGGAAGGCGCGCACTGGATTGCCGGCGCGCCGCCGGCCGCGCCGCTGCGCGTCCAGGCGCGCATTCGCCACCGCCATCAGCCGGCGGCGGCCTGGGCGGAAGCCCTGCCGAACGGGGAGTTGCGGGTGGAATTCGATGCGCCGCAGCGGGCGATCACGCCCGGGCAAGCCGTGGCCCTATACCAAGACGACCTGGTCCTAGGCGGCGGCTGGATCGCCTCGGTGGCGCCCGGCGGCGCGGCCGTGGCGACGCGCTAAGCACCGCTTCCCTGCCCGCTCGATCGCGTCCGCCACGCCGGCCCAGATGAACTAGATGAACATCTCCTCGTCCTGCGGCTCCAGCACGGCGGGCGGCGACGCGCGGCGATGCAGAAAGAAGTCCAAGCCGGTGCGGACGCCGCGAATGACGGCGGCGGTATCCTTGATCGGCCGGATGATGGAGCGCTGCACCAGGGTTGCGGTTTCGTCCACGCGATCGAGGGTGGCCGAGAGGGTTTCGTCCACGCGGATGATTTGCAGCCGGGCGCGATCGGTCAGCTCCAGCAGCAGGCCATCGGCGCGCTGCATTTGGTCGCGCAACATGCCGCTGATCTCGACCATGTGCTGGCCAGCGATCGCCACCTTGGCGCGGCTGTCCCGCAACAAGGCTTCCGACTCCGCCAGCATGGGCGGCAGCCGGGTTTCCAGTTGCGTCAGCACCTTGTCGCCGCGCTGCGTCAGGCGGGAAACCGCGCGCGCCAGTCCCGCCAAAATGACCGCCTGCAACACGACCGCGGCCGCGGTCACGGCGATGAATACCGTCAAGACCAACAACAGGGTGGGGTTCATGCTCCGGTCCCCAAGTTACTCGCGTGGCGCGCCGGCGTCTCCGCCCGTTGATTCGCGGAACGCCTGGCGCCCGGCATCCACCGCGGCCTGAAATTGATCCACCTGGCGGGACACGACATCCCGCCCGCGATCCATGTAATCCGAGGCTTGCTGACGCCACTCCGCCGATTTCCGGGTCACCACGTCGCGGCTTTCACCCGCCTTGCGGCCCAGCAATTCCCGCGTCTCCTCGCCGGAACGGGGAGCGTACAACAAACCAAACGCCGCGCCCAACCCGAGCCCGGCGATAAACCAAAATCCCTTCGAATCCGCCATAAGAACCTCGACTGCCCTCTCAATCGCGATGCTACCACGCCGGCCGCGGGCGCGTAAGGTGTCCGCAACCTCCGGGGCAATAGACCGAGCACACCCGGGCCATGCTCCGGCCGCGCGGCGGCGGGCGCCGGCCCGTGGCTACTCCGGCGGAGCCGCGCCGGGCGGCGGGGCCAACACTGCGGCCAAGGCGGCCATTTGGCGCGAATTGAGCACTTCCGCCCATTCCTCCCGCGTCGCGTTGCGCACCCCCTGGACGCTGCCGAAGCGGCGAAGAAGCCGGCGCGCGGTGGCGGGCCCGATGCCGGCGGCGGCCAGCAGCGGAGTACGGCGCAGGCGCTTGTGCCGCCGGCGGCGATGGAACTCCACCGCGAAGCGATGCGCCTCATCCCGAATGGTCTGCATGGCGCGCAGCACCGGAGAATGCGCCGGCAAGCGCAAGGGATCGGCTTCGCGCCCCGCGACGTAGAGCCATTCTTCCCGCTTGGCGATGGCCGCCACGGGCCGTTCCCCGGCGCCTAACTCCCGCAGCGCGCGCTGGGCGGAATGGAGCTGCCCCACGCCGCCGTCCACCAGCACCAGGCTGGGCCATGCCGCGCCCGCTTCTCCCGCCGCCGCCCGCCGGTAACGGCGGCGGACGACCTCCTCCATGGAGCGGAAATCGTCCACGCCGGCCACGCCGCGGATGATGTAATGCCGGTAATCGGACTTCTTCATCCGCCCGTCCTCCCACACCACCATCGAGGCCACGGTGTCGGCGCCTTGGAAATGGCTGATGTCGAAGCATTCGATCCGGCGGGCCGGCGCGGGCAGGCCGAATGCCGCTTGCAGATCCGCGGCCAACTGGCCGGCGGCGGCCGCGCCCAGCCGAAAGCGATTGGTGAAGGAATGCACGGCGTTGCGCTGCGCCAGCTCCAGCAGCGCGCGCTGCGCGCCGCGCTGCGGCGTCAGCAACTCCACCTTGCCCCCGCGCTGGAGGGCCAGGGCCGCGGCCAGCGCCGCGCGATCGGTGAAGTCCAGGGGCAGCAGCACACGGGCGGGAATGTAGGGCCGCTCCAGGTAGAGTTGCTTGACGAAGGCGGCGATCAACCCAGCGTCACTGCCATCCTCGCCGTCCTCGCCTGCCGCGGCGCTCCCATCGGCCGCCGCGGTGCTCGCATCGGCTGCGTCGGCGGCCGGCAAGTCCTCCCAGAAGAACTCCCTCCGATCCACGATCCGGCCGTGGCGGACGTGGAACAGATTGATGGCGGCGCGCTCGCCCTCGCGGTGCAGGCCGATGACATCCGCGTCCTGGCCCTCGGCTTGATCCACCTTTTGCCGCTCCTGGGAGTCATTGAGGACGGTGAGCAGGTCGCGGCAGGCGGCCGCCTCTTCAAAGCGCTCCGCCGCCGCCGCCGCGTCGCGCCGGAGCTCCAGACGGGCGCGAAGATCGGCGTGGCGGCCCGCCAAAAACAGGCGGACGTTCTGCACCGCTTCGCCGTACGCGGCGTCCGTGGTCAAGCCCTCGACGCAGGGTCCGAGACACCGGTGAATGTGGAACTGCAAGCAGGGGCGGGGATGGAAACGGGTCAGATCCACGCGGCAGGAGGGCACCAGAAAGTAGCGGTGGATGAACTTCACCATGCGGTGCGCCAAGGAAGCGGGAAAATACGGGCCAAAATATTCCGCCCCATCCTGGATCAGCCGCCGGGTCACGAACACGCGCGGCCAACGCTCCCGCGTCAGGCGGATGTAGGGATAGGTTTTGTCGTCCCGCAGCAGGACGTTGAACCGCGGTTGCAGCTGCTTGATGAGGCTGTTCTCTAGCGCCAGCGCTTCCGCCTCGGTATCCACCACGACGGTATCCAAGTCCACCGCCTCGCGCAGCAACGAACCGGTTTTGGCGTCTTCGACGCGGCCGGCAAGGAAGTAGCTGCGGACCCGGGCACGCAAGTTCTTGGCCTTGCCGACGTAGATCACCCGGCCATCGGCGCCCTTGAACTGGTAGACCCCCGGCGACGGCGGCAGCGAACGCGCCTTATTTACTAAATCCACAATATCAACCCATTCACCGGTGCAAAATCGCGTGTGCCGCTACGTAAATTCTACCAATCCGCTGCAGCGGAAAGAAATTCGGGCCCAAATCGGCGCCACGCCACCACCTGCTATGCCACTGAAAGCATGTACGCTTACGGCGTTCGCAGCGGGCAAAGGGCACCCCTACGTGGGGTAGTCACTGGTGGCCATAGTCGTGCAAGCTAAAGGCAGGGCCGTCTGTATCCATGAGGAACGGGGACGGTTGTGGCAAGGAGAAAAATGATGAGACTGAAACGAGGTGGTTTCCTAATTGCGCCGATTGCCGGCCTGGCCCTACTGGCCACGACCGGTTGCGCTACCAAGAGCTACGTGCGCAAGCAGACCGAACCGCTGGCCAACCAAGTCAATAACCTTGACCGGCTGACGGCAAAGAATAGCAATGACGTGAAATCCTTGCGCGCCAGCACGCGCGAGGGCCTGAAGGAGGCGAACGCCTCCAGCAGCCAGGCCATGCAAACCGCGCAAGCGGCGCAGCAGCAGGCCAGCACCGTGGGCGACCACCTGCAACAGACGTCGAATCGCGTGCAGGCGCTGGACCACACCGTCGCCAACTTGGACAACTACAGCAAGGTGTCCGACACGGCGGTGCATTTCGGGTTCAATCGCTGGAGCTTGACTTCCGCGGCGAAGTCCACGCTGGACGGCGTGGTTAGCGCGTTGCAGCAGGACCCGCACGCCATCCTGGAGGTCACCGGCTACACCGACAACATCGGGCCGGTGCAGTACAACTACCAGCTCAGCCAGTGGCGCGCCGATTCCGTCGTGCGTTACATCGAAGGGCACGGCATCGCGCAACACCGCATCTTCCTGATCGGTTTGGGCAAGAACGACTTCGTGGCGAGCAACCGCACGCGGTCCGGGCGGGCGCAGAATCGCCGCGTGGAGCTGACCATTCTGACCAACGCGCTGGGCCAATCCAGCAGTTCAGCGGCGACGCCGCAGTCCTAAGGCGTCAGCCATTGCACGGGGCCGGGGTGCGGGGATTGCCCTCGCACCCCGTTTCCATTTTGCGGGACGGTGCGGCATCCGCGCGCCGGGCTATGGCGGCATCTCCGCCGCATGGCTAGCGTCGCGGGCCTGGCAGCGCATACTCTATATCCGGTGTCCGACTTTTCCGCTGACCTGAAGGCACGCGCCGATTTGGCCGCCATCGTCGGGGAGACGGTCGCCTTGCGCCAGGTGGGCGAACGCTGGCTGGGGCTTTGCCCGTTTCACGCCGAAAAGACCCCGTCCTTCCACGTCCACGCCACGCGGCAGTTTTACTACTGCTTTGGCTGCCAGGCGCATGGAGACGTATATCAGTTCTTGATGGCCAGCCGGCAATTGAGCTTCCCGGAGGCGGTGGCGGCGCTGGCGGAGCGGCTGGGCGTTCCCTTGCCGCCGCGCTTCGGCCAGGACGACGGGCCCGGCCAGGCGGAGCGGGCGCCGTTGGCCAAGCTGCATACCGCCGCGGCGGAGTTTTTCGCCGCCCAACTGGCGGCGCCGGCGGGCGCGGCGGCGCGGGAGTATTTGGCCGGCCGCGGCGTGACGCAGGCGGGTTGCGATCGGTTTCAGCTCGGCTATGCGCCCGGCTCGGGGCGAGCGTTGTCGCTTTGGTTGCAACAGCGGGGTACGCCGCCCGCCCTAGCGCTGCGCGCCGGGCTGTGCCAACTGCGGCGGCAAACGGGCGGCATGGCCGAGACTCGGGACGACATCGGATGGGAGGAGTTGTACGACCGCTTTCGCGACCGCGTCATGTTTCCCATTGGGGACGAGCGGGGGCAAGTGATCGCCTTCGGCGGCCGCGCGCTGGCGGTGGATCCGGCCCGGCCCGCGCCCAAGTACCTAAACTCTCCCGAGACGCCGATTTACACCAAGGGACGGGTCCTTTACAACCTGGACCGGGCCCGGGAGGCGATCCGCCGCTTGGGATATTTCATTTTGGTCGAGGGCTACCTGGACTGCCTTTCCGTGTTCATGGCCGGGTTCGAAAACGTGGTGGCCAGTTGCGGCACGGCGTTGACTGGAGCCCAGGTGCACGGACTGTGCCGCTATGCGCGCAATGCGGTGGTCAACTTTGACCCCGACTCGGCGGGCGCCACCGCGGCGGAAAAATCCATCGGCCTGCTCTTGGAGGAAGGCTGCCAGATTCGGGCGGTAACGCTGCCGGGGGGACTGGACCCCGACCAGTTCTTGCGGCAACACGGGGCCAGCGGCTATGCCGAGGCGCTCAAAACCAGCCCGGGGTATTTCCAGTACTTGGCGGAACGGGCGCGGCGACGCTTCGACCTGCGGCGGGGAGAGGGCCGGGTAGCGGCACTCAACTTCTTGCTGCCCTATGTCGCCCGCGTGCAGGATGCCATTATTCGCGCCGAATTGACCGATGAACTGGCGCAACAGCTTCAGCTCGAAAGCGCGGTGGAACGGCGCCAGCTCCGCCAAGCCGCGGCGCAGCGCAGGGCCACGCTGCCCAATCCCGGAACCACAATGGCGGCCGGCGGCCCGGGATGGAGCGACCTGTTGCCGGCGGAACGGTTGCTTTTGCGGGCGCTGCTGGCGTGGGGCGAGGAAGAACGGGAGGTGCGCCGCCAGCTGTTGCGGTCCCTCGCCGAGGAGGAATTGCTGGCGGGATTGGCCTCATACCCGCTGGTCGAATGTATAGCCGCCCAACCCGCGCTGCCCCCGGACCTGGCGGCGCTGGCGGCCGCGTTGCCGGGTAGCGAGCGGCAATTGCTGGCCGAGCTCAGCTTTACCCGTGATGCGGGAA
>JAKAUF010000131.1 GCA_021827785.1 Acidobacteriota bacterium
CCTGCTGCTGCAAGCCGAAATATTTTTGCAATACCAGCTGGCGTCACAGGCGCGGGAACGCGCGCGCATCATCGCCCGCCTCTATCCCGGCGAAGAGGCGTACAACGAGCGGCTGGGCAAACTCTACGAAGCCACCGGTCTGCCGCGGGGTCAGGCGCCGCGCGGTGAAGCGGCGCCCGCCGAAACGGCGGCGCCGGCCGGAAGCCCGGGCGCCGCGAGCGCGTCCAAGCCCGCCGCGCCTCTAGCCGCGACGGCGACCGGATTCGCGCCGGCGATTGACGCCGCCGGCATCGTCCGCGCTTTGCACCGGGAGGCGACGCCGCGGCGGGTTTTTTTGGCGGCGGTCAATCAACTGGGCCGTGCCTGGAAAGCCGACCGCTGCCTGGCGGCGCAGTTCCATCCCGGGCAACCGCCGTCCAACGTCGTGGAATATTGCGCGCCCGGCGCCGCGGCGTCCGATCCGGCGTTTATCGCCCGGCTGCTGACGCTAGTCGAGGCGCAGCTCGCCGCCGGAGCGGGCTCGCTGCGACTGCCCCGCGCCAATGAGACCGCTCAGATCGCTCAGACGCTGCAAAAAATGGGCATTGAAACGCTGGTGGCGCATCCGCTGGAAGAGGGTGGCCAGGTTACCGGCGTGGTGCTTTTGGAGTTTTGCCATGGGGAGCGGGAATGGGGCGGGCACGACGCGCAGACATTGGGGGGACTGGCGGAGCAGATCGTCATGGCGCTCGCCAACGTTCGCCTGCGCGGCTTGCTGCGGCAAATGACGGAGCTGGATGAGCGGACGGGATTGTTGCGCATTTCGTCGTTGTTGGAAGTGCTGGTCGCCGAGTGCGTCCGCGGCCGGGAGCAAAAATCGCCGGTGGCGGTGATGTGCGTGGAGTTGCTGCGGCCATCCGGCGAGCCGGCGCCGGACTGGTCCTCGCCCGAGTTGCGCAGTTGGCAGGAGCGCGTCGCGCAGCGGATTACCGCCTATCTGCGGCCGAACGACGCCGGCGCCAGCCTGCCGGCCCGGGATGCGCTGCGCTACGTCTTCGTCCTGCCCGAGACCGTGGCGGTGAACTGCTCCGCGGTGTTCCACAAATTACGCGGCGTGGTCGGGGACTTCACCTGGCCGGGTGGGGGTCCGGTGACCTTAGCGGGAGGCGCGGCCGAAGCCGTCGCCGAACCGGGATTAGCCGCGGAGGATTCGGCCACTGATCTTTTGGACCGGGCGTTGCGCGCCCTGGAGTTGCACCTGAAAGCGCCGGACAAGCCGATCCGCGTGGTGCCACCCACCCCAGTGCGGCACGGCGGCTAGGGATTACGGCGCGGCGCCGAGCTCGGGTTGGGCTCTCGGCGGGGTCCTGTAGGGCTACCGATAGGCGCGGGCCCCAGCCAAGCCGGCGGTGGAGCGTCCCGCTTTGCTCGCCGCGGGGCGGCGCCCCGCTTACGCTCGGCGGGGTGCGGAGCGCCGCGTCCGCGCCTGGTTGGACCGCGGATCCCGCAGGCCCGGCCCGGCTGTTGCTCGGCGCGGGGCGCTGCCCCGCTTACGCTCGGCGCGGTGGGGCGCGCCCCTTCCTTAGCCGGGGCAGGCCGCCGCGCTCCTCTGCACGCCGCGGGGCCGGGGATTTTCGCGGCCCTCCCGCGCCCGCTTGGTCCCGCGGGCACAAGGCCCGGCCCCCGCGCGTAGCGGCGGCGAATTCCGCACTTGATCGCCGTAAGATCGCACGCCACCTGGGTTCTGCGGGCAGAGAGCCAACTGGTCGGCTACCGGCGGGCGTCTAAGTCGGCGGCGAACTTGCGTCCGAGAAGCCCGGGAATGGGTCGGCGGCCGGCGTTCGCGGGGTAGCGCGCGAACGGTTGTGGGCAATTCAGTTCAACGTGGATTGGGTTCGGTCGCGGCGCGCAGCGAGGAGCCGGCCCGGGGGCGAACCGAGCGGCCCCTCCTGCACGCGGTCGCGCTGCTGCAATGGGTGCTGCTAGCCGCATTGCTGGCTTGCGCCGCTACCAACGTGGTGCGAGCCATCCGGGCCATCCCGTCCGCAAGCGACACGACCTACCCCGAGAGCGCCGTCATTGCGACCGCCCACTGGGCATGGCGGTCCCACCGCATCTATCCGTCGCTGGTCCGTCCGCCGTATACGCCGGCGCCCTATGGCCCACTGTTTTACTTAGGCCTGGCCGCGGTCGGCAATGCGCTGCATGGCGACAACCATGCGATTCGCATTGCGCTGCGAAGCCTGGTGTTTGCAAGCTACTTGCTGGCGGGGCTGGCGGTCTTCGCCTTGGCGCGCGATGCGGGAGCGGCGGTATGGGCGGCGTTGGCGGGCGGCGTGACCGCATTGGCGGCGCCGTTCGTGCTCTTCTGGAACGCCAGCGCCCGGCCGGATTTTCCGGCGCTGTTGCTTACGCTGCTGGGCATTCGGACGATAACTCATTCCAGACGGCCGGGGTGGCGGACCGGGGTTGCGGCCGGAATCTTGTGCGCCATGGGCTTTTTGAGCAAGCAATCCATGGTGGCCGCGCCGCTGGCGATCGCGGGCTATTTGGCGCTGCGGCGTTGGTATCGGCCGTTGGGCGGGTTCGTTCTGGCGGCTGCGGCGGCCGCCGGCGGGGTGGTTGCCTATCTGCTCCTGCGCGGCGAGCCGGTGTTACGAGACATGCTGCTGATGCGCCACGCGCCGGCCGCCGTTCAGCCCGCGGTTGCGATGGTCTCCGACGCGCTGGGCGGCGGGTTGGGGCTGCTGGTGGTCGCGGGAGGCGCGGCGGGCATGGCCATGGCGCTGAGGGGGAAAAACTCCCGGCTGCTTTTGGTGGGCATGTATGCGGCGTTGGCGGCGCTGGTGACGGTGCTGACCTTGCCGCAGGTGGGCAGCAACGTCAATTATTTGCTGGAACCGTGGATGGGAGCCTCGGTGCTGATGGCTTGCGCCCTTGGGCCGGCAGCGGCAACCTGGCGGGGCATAGGCCAACCGCTTCAGCTCGGCGCACTGATGGTCTTGATCGTGCTGGTTGGGCATGGCTGGGAAGCGATTCGCAGGGCGCCTGGCCCTCCCGCCTATCGCTACCAGCGGCTGGCCGGGCTGCGGATTTTATCCACGGACCCGACGTTCACCGTGCGTGGCAAGGAGCCAGAGCTGTTGGATCCGTATCTGGCGGACCTGTTGGAAAACCGCGCCGGATGGTCCGCCGCCGGCGTCGCCGCGGAAATCAAGCAGCAGCGCTTCGACGTCATTTTTCTGACCGAAAACGGCGGCCGTATTTCCACCTGGCATGGTGCGCCGCGGCTGAGTCCAGAGCTGGCACAGCAGGTGCAGCGCTTCTATCGGCCGTTGTGCCGGACGGCGCGGGTGCTGGTGATGACACCGAAAGGGCGCCCGGACGGCTTTTCGGCGGCGGATGCGTCCTATACGTTGGGAACACGGTGTCGGGCGCAAGAGATTGGCGCCGCAGGGCAATGAATCCCGGCTGCGGGCCCCGGCCCCGCCTGCGGCCGTGCGTCCCGGCGCCGGGCGCGGCGCGGCCCCGCTTACGAAGCGGATTGGCCGAAGGCGGATGCGAACAGGGCCAACCAACCGAGAATAAACAGCGTGCCACCGACCGGAACCACCGGCAGAAGGGCATTGCTGCCGGCGGCGGCCACGTAGAGACCGCCACAGAAGAAAACCTCGGCGACCACAAAACACCACCCGGTGATGCGTACGGCGGTGCGAGGCCAGCGCGGAGGGACGCTGGCCAATAACAGGGCGATTCCGAGCAGGGCGGCGGCGTGGACCAGGCCGTACTGCGCGGCAATGCGCGCTAGGTGGGCGCGGTGGGGGTGGGAGCCTAGGGCGTGATCGGCGGCAGCGCCGGCGATTACGGCAGCGGCCCCCGCCAACCCGGCAAAACCAAAAATGAATCGGCGCACGGGCCAATATAGCCCGCCGGGCGGGCGGCGGCAACACGCTCGCCGGGCGGCGAGTCGCCCGGCCAACGGCGCAATGCGGCAGGCAAGCGCGTAGGGAGGCCGACAAAGCAAAGCGCCCGCCGGGCAAGATGCGCGGCGGGCGCTAGCGGGAAGTAATTCGGCGGCGTCCTACTCTCCCACCCGGCTGCCCGGGCAGTACAATCGGCGCTGAGGGGCTTAACGGCCGTGTTCGGGATGGGAACGGGTGGAACCCCCTCGCTATGGCCGCCGAAACTAGGTGATCCGGAACCACGTGGCGCGGGTTAAGCGCCGGCGGGCGGACCAAAACCGAAAATTGCAAGGACCGGCTTCCAAGCCTCCGAAGCGAGGGTGGCAGGTTCGCCACGCCGCTCACTTCGGGGTGGAACCCCTGCCGTTGGCAGGGGAAGGGCAAAGCCAAATTCGCGCCCCCGGAGGGGCCGCGGATGAAATTGTGGTCAAGCCGAACGGCCGATTAGTACGGGTTAGCTGCATCCGTTGCCGGACTTCCACATCCCGCCTATCGAACGGGTCGTCTTCCCGTGGCCTTCATACCCCTTAAGGGGTTGGGAGATCTCATCTTGGGGAGGGCTTCGCGCTTATATGCCTTCAGCGCTTATCCCGACCGAACTTCGCTACCCAGCGGTGCCGCTGGCGCGACAGCTGGAACACAAGAGGTTCGTCCATCCCGGTCCTCTCGTACTAAGGACAGGACCCCGCAAATCTCCTCCGCCCACATCAGATAGGGACCGAACTGTCTCGCGACGTTCTGAACCCAGCTCACGTACCGCTTTAATGGGCGAACAGCCCAACCCTTGGAACCTTCTACAGCTCCAGGATGCGATGAGCCGACATCGAGGTGCCAAACCGGAGCGTCGATATGAACTCTTGGCTCCGATCAGCCTGTTATCCCCGGCGTACCTTTTATCCGTTGAGCGATGGCCCGTCCATGTGGAACCACCGGATCACTAAGGCCTGCTTTCGCACCTGCTCGACTTGTAGGTCTCGCAGTCAACCTGGCTTATGCCTTTACGCTCGTCGGCTGATTTCCAAACAGCCTGAGCCAAGCATCGCGCGCCTCCGTTACAATTTAGGAGGCGACCGCCCCAGTCAAACTGCCCGCCTAACAGTGTCCCTCCCCCGGATGACGGGGGTAGGTGAGAGCCACGGAACGATCAGGGTAGTATTTCACTGGCGGCTCCCCCCAAGCCAAAACCCAGGGTTCCAAGCCTCCTACCTATGCTACGCAGACCGTTCTATAGCTCACTGTTAAGGTACAGTAAAGGTGCACGGGGTCTTTCCGTCTAGATGCGGGCAACCGGCATCTTCACCGGAACTACAAGTTCGCCGAGCCACTCGTTAAGACAGTCATCAGATCGTTACGCCATTCGTGCAGGTCGGAACTTACCCGACAAGGAATTTCGCTACCTTAGGACCGTTATAGTTACGGCCGCCGTTCACTGGGGCTTCAGTTCGGAGCTGCCCCCGCCTTGCGGCGGGATGACCCCTCCCTTTAACCTTCCAGCACCGGGCAGGCGTCAGCCCCTATACGTCGTATTCGACTTTGCAGAGACCTGTGTTTTTGTTAAACAGTCGCCTGATGCAATTCACTGCGGCCCCCTCGGGCTATGAACCCTAGCGGGGCGTCCCTTCTCCCGAAGTTACGGGACGAATTTGCCGAGTTCCTGAACGAGTGTTCTCTCGAGCGCCTGTGGATACTCTCCTCGTCTACCTGTGTCGGTTTGAGGTACGGTTTGCGGCAGCTCTCCTTAGCGGCTTTTCTTGGCGGCGTGGCCTCACGGACTTTGTGGGCGTACGCCCTGGTCCGCGCCCTCACGGTTTGGGATGCCCGGCCGGATTTGCCTAGCCGGACCCGCTTGCGGCGCATCAACGGCACATCCATCCGCCGTCTCCGCCAGCCTTCCGCGTCCCCGCGTCGTAATAACGAGCTGCTGCAAGTTCGGGAATATTGACCCGATGTCCATCGGCTACGCCTTTCGGCCTCGCCTTAGGGACCGACTAACCCTGAGCGGATTAACCTTCCTCAGGAAACCTTAGACTTTCGGCGACCATGGTTCTCACATGGTTTATCGCTACTTATGCCGGCAGGGTCTCTTCCCAGCCGCAGTAGCCGTCCTTTCGGTCGGCCTTCAAGGCTGAGAACGCTCTCCTACCAAGCGGCGCGCTTGCGCGCACCGCATCCGCTGCTTCGGCGGCCAGCTTGAGCCCCGTTGAATTGTCGGCACCGGACCTCTTGACCAGTGAGCTGTTACGCTTTCTTTAAAGGATGGCTGCTTCTAAGCCAACCTCCTGGCTGTCTAGGAGTTCCGACTTCCTTTCCCACTTAGCTGGCGCTTGGGGGCCTTAGCAGGCGATCTGGGCTGTTTCCCTCTCGACGACGAAGCTTAGCCCCCGCCGTCTGACTCCTGCGCATGCGTCAACGGTATTCAGAGTTTCGTTGGATTCGGTAACGCGGAAACGCCCCTAGTCCATCGAGTACTTTACCCCCGCTGCGATTCACGCAAGGCTAGCCCTAAAGCTATTTCGGAGAGAACGAGCAATTACGGAATTTGATTAGCCTTTCACCCCTACCCTCAGCTCATCCAAGCTGTTTTCAACCAACACTGGTTCGGACCTCCGGGTGGTGTTACCCACCTTTCATCCTGGCCAAGGGTAGATCATCCCGCTTCGCGTCTATTCCCACGAACTGTCGCCCGATTAGGACTCGCTTTCGCTGCGGCTCGCTGAGCGCTTAACCTCGCTCGTGAGAATAACTAGCCGGCTCATTATGCAATAGGCACGCGGTCAGGCCGGAGGCGCCTTGCGGCGTTCCATGGCCCTTCCACCGTTTGTAGGCATACGGTTTCAGGTACTATTTCACTCCCCTCGCAGGGGTGCTTTTCACCTTTCCCTCACGGTACTGGTTCACTATCGGTCGCCAACGAGTATTTAGCCTTGGGAGATGGTCCTCCCGGATTCCCACAGGATTTCTCGTGTCCCGCGGTACTCAGGAACCCGCTTCGAGTCCGGTCCGCTTTCGCCTACGCGGCTATCACGCGCTACGGCCCCGCTTTCCAGCGGGTTCGGCTAGCGGCCGGATTGGTAACTCTACTGTTGCGGGCCCTACAACCTCCCGCGCCCCGCAAGCGGGGCCCGGGATTTGGGCTGTTCCGATTTCGCTCGCCACTACTCTCGGAATCGAGGTTTCTTTTTTTTCCTCCGGGTACTGAGATGGTTCACTTCCCCGGGTTCGCTCGCACCCGCCTATGGATTCAGCGGGCCGTCGCCGAGGTTCGCTCGGCGGGGTTTCCCCATTCGGAAATCTCCGGATCAAAGCCTGTTTGCGGCTCCCCGAAGCTTATCGCAGCTAACCACGTCCTTCATCGCCTGTTGGCGCCAAGGCATCCACCATACGCCCTTAGTAGCTTGACCACAAATTCACCCGGGGCCTCATCGGTTCCGGGGATTTGGATCCTTCATCCATTCGCGCTTTCCTTCCGGCGGTCTTCGGCCGGAAGGGAACTTGGTTTTGCCCAATCACTTGCAATCATTCGGTTGTCAAACAGCGATGCGCCGCGCCCTGGGGCGCGAGCGGTCCCGCCGAGGGCGGGACGAATCCGGTGGGTGGCGGCGCGGCGCGGGTGGTGGGCCTGGGTAGAATCGAACTACCGACCTCACCCTTATCAGGGGTGCGCTCTAGCCATCTGAGCTACAGGCCCGCGGGCGCGGGCGGGGGGAGCGGTGATCCCGGCGCCAAACTGGTGGAGCTGATCGGGATCGAACCGACGGCCTCCTGAATGCAAATCAGGCGCTCTCCCAACTGAGCTACAGCCCCGCGGGCGGCCACAAAAGGATTCGAGGATGGAGGAACACGCCGCTCCGCCGAGGGCGGAGGGGTGGAAGCAAGCCATGTCCGGGCCCAGAGAGGCCGGGACGGTGTGGACGCGAACGTTCTCCGCCGAGGCGGAGATCGCGCCACGTTCTCTCTTAGAAAGGAGGTGATCCAGCCGCAGGTTCTCCTACGGCTACCTTGTTACGACTTCACCCCAATCATGAACCATACCTTGGACGGCTGCCTCCTTGCGGTTGGCGCGCCGGCTTCTAGTACAGCCCACTTTCGTGATGTGACGGGCGGTGTGTACAAGGCCCGGGAACGTATTCACCGCGGCGTGCTGATCCGCGATTACTAGCGATTCCAGCTTCATGCAGTCGAGTTGCAGACTGCAATCCGAACTGAGGACGCTTTTGTCCGATTAGCTCCCCCTCGCGGGTTGGCGACGGTCTGTAGCGCCCATTGTAGCACGTGTGTAGCCCTGGACATAAAGGCCATGAGGACTTGACGTCATCCCCACCTTCCTCCCCGTTATCCGAGGCGGTTTCCCTAGAGTGCCCGGCATGACCCGATGGCAACTAGGCATAAGGGTTGCGCTCGTTGCGGGACTTAACCCAACATCTCACGACACGAGCTGACGACAGCCATGCAGCACCTCCGCCGGCGTCCCTTGCGGGAAAGGGATGTTTCCACCCCGGTCACCGGCGCTTCGAGCCCAGGTAAGGTTCTTCGCGTTGCGTCGAATTGAACCACATGCTCCACCGCTTGTGCGGGCCCCCGTCAATTCCTTTGAGTTTCAGCCTTGCGACCGTACTCCCCAGGCGGGACGCTTAATGCGTTAGCGACGGCACAAGTGGAATGAACCACTTACACCTAGCGTCCATCGTTTACAGCTAGGACTACCAGGGTATCTAATCCTGTTTGCTCCCCTAGCTTTCGCGTCTCAGCGTCAGTTGCGATCCAGAAAGCCGCCTTCGCCACGGGTGTTCCTCCCGATCTCTACGCATTTCACCGCTACACCGGGAATTCCGCTTTCCCCTCTCGCACTCCAGCCTGGCAGTCGCGGGTGCGGATCCCGGGTTGAGCCCGGGGATTTCACGCCCGCCTTACCAAACCGCCTACACGCGCTTTACGCCCAGTAATTCCGAACAACGCTTGCCCCCTACGTATTACCGCGGCTGCTGGCACGTAGTTAGCCGGGGCTTCTTCCGCCGGTACCGTCTTCCACTCGTCCCGGCCGAAAGGAGTTTACAAGCCGAAGCCCTTCATCCTCCACGCGGCGTTGCTGCGTCAGGGTTTCCCCCATTGCGCAAAATTCCCCACTGCTGCCTCCCGTAGGAGTCTGGACCGTGTTTCAGTTCCAGTGTGTCCGTGCGCCCTCTCAGGCCGGATACCGATCA
>JAKAUF010000352.1 GCA_021827785.1 Acidobacteriota bacterium
GGCGGAATTCGCCGTGCCCATGCACCCAACTCAAAGCCCGCCTCCGATGGCGCCGGCGGGTCCAACGATCCTTCGGCCTGCCCGCCACCTTCGCTTTCCCGCCGGCCGCCCTCGGCGCAAACCTTGGCCTGGGAGCGGTCCTATTGTACTCAGCACCACCCAACCGCTGCCAGACGGTGGCAAATTTGGCGCCTGTACGGAGAAAGCGCGGCAGAGCTGGGCAATAATGGAGTTACTACGAAGACAACACGGTCCATTGCGATAGTAGCGGCCCTAGCGTTGGCTGGGCTGGCCATTCTGCTGCTCCGCCGCTCCGCGCAGCGGCCCACGGGGCGCGCTCCGCGTCTCCTGGCCGCGCTCGGCGCTGCGATGCCATTGGGCCACCGCGCGGGCGCTCGGGGAGCGGGCGACGCACCCGCCAGCGCGCCGCCCGCCACCGTGAACAAGGCCGCTTACAACGCCAAAATGCTGGCTCTGGCGAATCTGCCACCCTGGCGCAACTGCGCTCCCGTCGGCGCCGCCGCTCGTGCTCGGCGCCGCCCGGCCAAGCAGCAGCCGCGCATGCGGGCGGCGGTCCGGAAGGTTGCATCCCACCGGCGCCTGCGCCGCCAGGCCGCGCCGCTGCCGCCGTGCAAGCCCCGCCTCTGGCCCGTTCATACCGTCTATCCCAACGCCGGCGCGCTGCTGCCCTTCCGGCGCATCGTGGCCTATTACGGCAATTTTTTCTCTCCCCGCATGGGTGTTCTAGGTGCGTATCCCCCGGCGGAGGTGCTGGCCAAGCTCAAGGCCCAGGCGGCAGCTTGGGCCAGAGCCGACCCCACCACGCCCGTGGTGCCGGCGATTGACTACATCGCAGTCTCCGCGCAAGAAGATCCCGGACGGAACGGGAAATACATTCTGCACATGCCGCCGGACCAGATCGAAAAAGCTCTCCACATGGCGGACAGCATCCATGGATTGCTGTTTTTGGATGTGCAGCCTGGTTGGAGCACGGTGCGTGCCGAGGTGCCCCGTCTGGCGCCCTATCTGAAGCTGCCCAACGTCGAGCTGGCCCTGGATCCGGAGTTCGATTTGGTTCCCGGCAAGCGCCCCGGCGCGTGGCGCGGCACCATGGGCGCCGCGGCCATCAATTTCGCGGCGCGCTACTTGGCACGCCTTGCCGTCAAGTACCATCTGCCGCCAAAGATCCTCGTCGTCCACCGCTTCACGCAGCGCATGGTCACGGATTACCACGCCATTCGCCCTCTACCCGAGGTGGAGATCGTGATGGATATGGACGGCTTCGGCTCGCCCTACCTAAAGATCTCCACGTACAAGAGCTTCATCGCCAGCCAGCCGGTGCAGTTCACCGGGTTCAAGCTGTTCTACAAGAACGACCGTTGGCACGGCAGCCGGCTGATGACCCCGGCCCAGGTGCTGCGCCTCTCCCCCCGGCCCATCTTCATCCTCTACCAGTAACCGCTGCCAACAACCGCGCGAGTCGGGGCTGTGCCGGCCGCGGCGCCGAACGGGCCGCTTGCTCCTAGCCGCACCGGCGCCCCCCGTAATGATAGTGACGACCGACCGCGGGCTGCTGGCGTCAGCACGCGGCATCGCTGCTGAAGGTGCAACACTACGGCAGGCGCGCGCGATCGGCCCCGGCAGCGGCGCAGCCGCCCAATGGTGGACGCCCCACCGAGACCGTCCCAAGGTGCACGGCTGCGAGTTAGGGAACCCCGGTGGGGTGGGGCTGCGGCTGGGCTTTGATGACCGGGAGCGGATGCACCGGGCGCTCAGCGCATCTGCTAGTCGCCGCATTGACGGGCGCGGGCCCCAGCCCCGCCTGCGGCGGGGCGTTCCGCTTGAAATGGCGCGGCGCGGGGCGCCGCTTACGCGCCAGGCTGGGCCGGGGGCCCCGCGGGCCCAGCCCGACTGTTGCCTGGCGCGGGGCGCTGCCCCGCTGTTGCTAGGCGCGGGGCGCTGCCCGGCTGTTGCTTGGCGCGGGGCGCTGCCCCGCTTACGCGTCGCTGGGGGCCGCGCCGATTCGCTGGCTTGGGCGAGCCGCAGCCTTCTTCCGCGCGCCGTGGGCGCGCAGGGAATTTCGCGGCCCTTTTCGCGCCGGCTTTGCCCCCAGTGCAAACGGCGCGACCCCGCGCCATGAGCAAATGTGCACAGCATCCAGTCCGCTGTGAGGCCATATTGGATGAGGAGACTGTTGCCGAGGCGCGCCGCGCGAGTCACGGAGCGGCCGCTGACCAGCCAGCCGGCGAGGGAGTCCTAGGCCCGCGTAGGCTGGGGAGGTTACGCCGGCGGCCAAGAGGCGGGCGCCCGCGGTTTCACCACGCCAGGCGAGTTGCGAACACCAACCGATGGGAATGTTCCCAGGCTGGAAGGTTACCTGAGGTACACAGAGCCATGCTGCTGATCCATATCCTGATCGTGTTGATTGTCATAGGAGTGATCCTCGGGCTGATCAATCGCTATGTGCCGATGGCCAGTTCCATTAAAACCATCCTGAATGTCGTGGTGGTGATCGTGGTGGTTTTGTGGCTGCTCAACGTATTTGGTCTTCTTGGCGCGATGCGGGGCATGCACGTGACGAGGTGACCACGGCCGGCGTTGGACGGCATGCGGCGCCGCGCCTAGACCCTGCGGCATGCGCCGGGCGCGCGCCACGGCAGGCGTCGCCGGGGTCTATCCATGATCGTTTCGGTCAACGCCGCGGAGAACGCCCCGGGTGATCGGCTTCCCGGGGCACGGTGGCCAAGGGCCGAGCCGGCTCATGGTCCCGGCTGAGTGTGGCAACGAGGGTGGAAATGGCGACCGACCCTAGGATTCAGAGAATCGCGTTTTTGGGCAACTATTTGCCGCGCCAGTGCGGCATCGCCACCTTCATGTCGGACCTGCTGACGGCGGTGGCGGCGGACCGGCCCGAGATCCAGTGTCTGGCCGTGGCGGTCAACGACGTGGCGGGGTGTTACGCCTACCCAGAACCGGTGCGCTTCGAGATCGCCGAGCAGGATGCGACGTCGTATCAGCAGGCGGCGCACTTCATCAACATCAGCAACGTGGATATCGTTTGTCTGCAGCATGAGTTTGGCATTTTCGGCGGTCCAGCTGGCAGCCATGTGCTGGCGCTGGCGCGGGAGTTGAATCCGCCGCTGGTCACGACTCTGCATACCGTGCTGCGTGAGCCCGGCTCCGATCAGCGGCGCGTGATGCGGGAGCTGGTCGCGCGCTCGACGCGTCTGGTGGTGATGACGGAGCGGGCGCGGCAAATGCTTGGGGAGGTATATCAGGCGCCGGCGCAAAAAGTGGACCTGATTCCGCATGGCATCCCCGACATCCCGTTCGTCGATCCCAACTTCTACAAAGACCAATTCGGCGTGGAGGGCAGAACGGTGGTGCTCACGTTCGGCCTGCTGTCGCCGAACAAGGGCATTGAGAACGTGCTGAACGCCCTGCCCGCCATCCTGGCGGAGTTTCCTGACGTGGTTTACGTGGTTCTGGGCGCGACCCACCCCAACGAACTTCGCGAGCAAGGCGAGGCCTACCGCCTCAGCCTGGAGATCCTGGCCAAGAAAAACCGCATTGAAAAGAGCGTCATCTTCTATAACCGCTTCGTCGAACGAGCGGAATTAACGGAGTTCATTGGCGCCGCCGACATTTACATCACGCCCTATCTGAATGAGGCGCAGATCGTCTCCGGCACCCTGGCCTGCGCATTCGGCGCCGGCAAGGCCGTGGTTTCGACGCCCTACTGGCACGCGCAGGAACTCTTGGCCGGGGAGCGCGGGCTGCTGGTCCCGTTTGGCGACGCTCCGGCCATCGCCCGCGCGGTCTGCGGCCTGCTGCGCGACCCGGCGCGGCGCCATGCCATGCGCAAGAACGCTTACAAATTAGGGCGCGCGATGATCTGGCCGGAAGCGGCGCGACTCTACATGCGCAGCTTCGAGGCGGCGCGGCTCCAGGGTTCGGCCCTCTCCCGCAGATCCTTCGCCACTAAGACCCTCGACCGGCAGCCGCCAGGACTGCCCCGGCTCAAGCTCGACCATTTGATCCGTATGAGCGACGCGACCGGCGTGTTCCAGCATGCCACGTTCACCGTGCCGAATTTTTCCGAGGGATATTGCACCGACGACAATGCCCGCGCGTTCATTCTGGCCGTGCTGCTGGACGAGCTGGGAGAGGAGCCGGCGCGCTGTCGCGGCCTGGCCACCACCTATGCCGCCTTTTTGCAGTACGCCTTCGACGCCGAAACCAAGCGGTTTCGCAATCATCTCGGGTTCGACCGCCGCTGGGTGGGTGGTACGGGCTCGGAGGACTGCCACGCCCGGGCGCTGTGGGCCCTGGGCACGGCGGTGGGGCGGTCACGCCACAGCAGCTTCCAGAGCCTGTCGGGTCAGTTGTTCGCCCGCGCCCTGCCAGCCGTGCTGGAGTTCACTTCGCCGCGGGCATGGGCGTTCAGCCTGGTGGGTATTCATGAGTATCTGCGCCGCTTGAGCGGTGACAGCGCGGTCAATCAAGCCCGGGAATGCCTCACGGGGAAGCTGATGGCGAACTTTGACCAATGCGAACGGCCGGACTGGCCCTGGTTCGAAGACAGTCTGACGTACGACAACGCGAAGCTGGCCCACGCCTTGATTCTGAGCGGGGAGCCGGGCGGTGAGTCCGCGGCGCAGAAACGGGGCCTGCAAGCCCTGCGCTGGCTGGCCGAACTGCAAACCTCCGAGAACGGGCACTTCCGCCCCATCGGCAGCAACGGGTTTTATCCGCGCGGTGGCGCGCGCGCGCAGTTCGACCAGCAGCCGATCGAGGCCCAGGCGATGGTGTCCGCCTGTCTCGATGCGTACCGGGTCACCGCGGACGCCCGATGGTATCAACAAGCGCAACGCGCCTTCGACTGGTTCCTAGGCTGGAACGATTTGGGGCTGGAACTGTACTCACCCAGCACCGGCGGCTGCCGGGACGCTTTGCACGTTAGCCGCGCGAACGGCAATCAGGGCGCGGAATCCACGCTGGCCTTTCTCCTCGCCCTGGCGGAAATGAGACTTACGCAAAACACCATTACTGCGTTTCCCGAGCCCGGTGCCTAACCCCGATGCCGCCTCCCGCCCTCCGCAGCCTTGGCATCAGCCTGCGCCCAGACCCGGGGAGAGTGCTGCTGCGCCCGTTTCACTCCATGAGCGACCAGCGCGCCCTGGCCATTTGCGCCCGGGTGATGGCGCTGCCGGAAAGCCAGGTACGCCCCTTGCTGGCACGGCTCCTGGCCGAATTCCAGGGCCGCCACCGGGGTTTGCGCGAGTTCCTCAAAATGCGATTTGACGAGGTTCGGCCCTACTTGCCGGCTGGGGAGCCGCCCTCGGAGGAACGAGAGTTGCTGCTGGGCGCATATTTCAGCAGTGAATTCGCATTCGAAGGCGCGGCTTTGTTCAATCCTTCCCTGGTGCCGCACCCCGATCAGCGGGGCGCGGCGGCGGGAGCGCTGCGCTTTCTGCTCAGCCTGCGGGCGACTGGTGAAGGACACGTGTCCTCAATCGTCTTTCGCTCCGGAACGCTGGATGCGGGCGCGCGGATCGTGCTCGACGCCGCCAGCGAATACGGCGCCGAGCCCGCCGCGGAGCCCGGCGCCAGCTTTGAGAAGACGGAATTCGAGCGCCATCTGGAGGAAATAGGCTTGGCGGGCGGTCTCTGCCACCAGGTGCTCAAAACCCTGGGGCCGCGGTTCACACTGCAGGAGCTCACCACCCATGTCCGTCTCGCTCTCCAGCAACTACGCGCGCCGAATGCGGAGACGGAGGCCCAGGCTCGGCAAATCCTGCTGCTGGCGCGATCCAACTACACCGTGAAGTTCGATCCGGATTCGCCGCTGGCCGAACGCGTGCTGTTCCCCGCAACCCCATCGCAAAGCAACGGAATTGAGGACGCGCGTTTTGTGCGGTTTCAGGATGACTCCAAACAGGGAACCTATTACGCAACCTACACCGCCTACGATGGCCGGCGGATCCAGCCGCAACTGCTCGAGACCTCCGATTTTCTCGAGTTCAAGTTCACTACGCTCAGCGGAGCAGCGGTCCAGAATAAGGGCATGGCCCTCTTCCCGCGCAAAATCGGCGGCCGCTATGCAATGCTGGGCCGGCAGGACTACGAAAACATCTATCTGCTGTTCTCCGACCACCTGCATTTTTGGTCCACCGCGCAGCTCCTCCTCGCGCCGGCCTTTCCCTGGGAGTTCGTCCAGTTGGGTAACTGCGGCTCGCCCATCGAGACTGCGGCGGGCTGGCTGGTTCTGAGCCATGGCGTGGGTCCCATGCGGGAATATTGCATCGGCGCCTTTCTGCTTGATCTCGGCGACCCGGGCAAGGTGATTGGACGGCTGCGGCAGCCGTTGATTGCGCCGAATTCGCGGGACCGCGATGGTTATGTGCCGAATGTTGTTTATAGCTGCGGCTCGCTCCTGCATGAGGGACAGCTTGTGATTCCATACGGCGTATCGGATTGCACTGTGGCGTTTGCCGCCGTACCGCTGGGCGACCTGCTGGCGGCCATGCGGTAGCGGGGGCAGGCCCGCCGGCGCATCTTTCCGCTCGATCTTCAACAACCTGTAATTGGCGGCGTCACCGGCGACCGATCCCGCCGTCCATCCGGTCGCCCCCCAGGGCGAGGGCCCGCCGGACCTGCTGCATCCAAATGTGCGGTTCGTTGACGGGGGCGTTGAAGTCCGCGCTGGCCAGGCGTTCATGGGGACCATTGAGCGCCAAAATCCGCGCCCCGGCATAGCGCGAACGAATCCAATGCGCCATTTCTTCCCGCGTCGCAGCCAGAGCGTTATGGCCGAGAATAAACAGCGAATAGCGCTCCGAAGAGACCGATAGCACGCGCCGGGCCTGCTCATTGCCGACCACCGTAACCGGCCGGAAGCCGTGCCGCAAAAGTTCGTCCGCGCGGCGGAACCCCAATACCCGGGTATACGCCACTTGAAACAGCCGCCCCCGGTGGTGCGGCGCCGCCAATGGAGTATTCCGCTGGGCGACGACCTGTTGGGTGGCCGCGCAGACCGCCAGGCATTCATTGCGCGTGCGTTTGGCCTGCGCTTCCAGCGCGCGATGTGCCGTTTCCAACCCGGCGACCGACTCGCAAACCACGCGCACCCCCGTCGGGAGGACCTCAAAGATATGGAATATGCTCTGCGGATCTTGAACTGCTGGTGTTCCCATGGTCCTTTCCACCGGCATCGTAGGGTTGCCGGTGAACTCGGCGGGGAGATGCCTCAGCGCGGTTCTCCGCCCCGATCCGTCGGCAACGGGCCCGCTCACCCGATTGCCTTTAGTATCGCTCCGGCGGTCAGCCTAGTCATTTCGGTGATCACACTAATGCCACGTACGGGAAGCCCCGGCGGCCCGGCCCCATTTGGCGCCCAGGGCCGTCTGACGCCGCTGCTGGTAGTCACCGTCGGGCGGTGTCGCACGCGAACCGGGCCGCTGCCCGCCCCTGGGCGGAAAATTCCGCACGCGACAGCCACGCAGGCGTGGGCGAGCTAGTCCCGACGGTGCGATAATCCCGCCTCAGGAGCCTCCGCCATGACCTCTTCTTCCGTGACGCCGGCAGCCGCCGCGCCCAGCAGCGGCGCCGGTCGCACCTGGGCTGGCCGCATCCTGCGCGCTCTGGTCGTACTATTTTTGCTCTTCGACGCCGTGACCAAAGTGTTCCGTTCGCCGCAGGTGATGAAAGCCGCGGCGCAGCTGGGCTTCACCCCACGGGAAATCGTGACCGTTGGCGGCATCCTGCTGATTTGCACGCTGCTATACGCCATCCCGCGAACGGCGATTCTCGGCGCGGTGCTGCTGACCGGCTATTTGGGCGGAGCCGTGGCGGTCGCCTTTCACGCCCGCATGCCGGTCTTCGAGACGCTGTTTCCGTTCTTGTTCGGCGTGCTGGTGTGGCTGGCCCTGTACCTACGTCATCCTCGCCTCGGCGGGCTGCTCTCCGGGGCATCGAACCTATAGTGCGCGGTCTGGCCACGCTTGCCTAAGCGCGGGAGCGGAATCCGCGGCGCGGACATGGCTAAACGGGCTGGGCTGGACGCGACATCACGTTAGAGGGCGGGGCAGGGCCGCCGCCTCCGGAAAGAGTCGTCATGCACCGCATTACGCCGCATTTATGGTTTGATCAGGAGGCCCGCGAGGCGGTGAGCTTTTACACGCAGTTGTTTCCCTCCTCGCGACCTGGCCGCCTTGCGCCGCGCCTATGAAGGCCACTGAGAATGCGCCGCCGGCCGGCTCAAGGTCAAGCCGGCACGGCGCGGCCTAGGGCCCATGCGATGGTGATCGTTAGCGCCGGGCTACTGCTGTGGCGGCGGCGCGGACATGATTCCCGCGGCAGCGCGCCTGCTTCGCCGCCCGAAAGCATCGAGGTGTTGCTGGTTCATTTGGGCGGGCCGTTCTGGCGAAATCGGGATCAGGGCGCCTGGTTCATTCCCAAGGGCGAAGCTTTGCCGGGAGAGTCCCTCCTGCGCACCGCTCGCCGTGAATTCGGCGAGGAGACGGGATTTTCCAGCCCCGAGGAACCGGTGCGCGATGACGCTTCCAGTCCTTACCTTCCGCTCGGCGCCGCCCGCGTCTCGCACGGCAAGCGGGTGGTTATCTTCGCCTTTGAGGGCGATTGCGATCCCGCCCGCCTGCGGAGCAACACCTTTGCAATGGAATGGCCGCCACGCTCGGGCCGGATGGGGACATTCCCCGAGGTGGACCGTGCTGCCTTCTTTCCTCTCGCCGCCGCCCAGGCGGTGATTCATCCGTCACAGCGAGTCTTCCTGGATCGGCTCGCGCGGCAGCTGCGGCCCAAATAGCCATTGCCCGCGTGTTGGGCGGCCGGCGCTCCCGGCGCGGGCACGCATTGCGTATTTTGCCGCACGGCTGGGCGCTACCACCAAGAATCGTTGCCGGCTTCGGCGCGCAAAACGCAAATCCAATTGCTTGGCGCGGGCCCCAGCGCGGCTGCCCACCCCGACGCGCGCCGCTGCGCGTTGGGGACCCCGGGTTCGCCGCGCGTCCCGCTTACGCGCCGGCTGGGCCGGGGACCCCAGCCCGCCCCAGCCCAGCCGACGCGTCGC
>JAKAUF010000009.1 GCA_021827785.1 Acidobacteriota bacterium
CCGCCGGCGTGGCCAAAAGCGGGATCCGGCCGGCCGCGGCTAGTGGCCGAGGGCTTGACCCCAAACTTGGCCGATGACCTGGCGATTGAGGGCGGCGATGGAATCGGTGAGCGGGATGTGCTTGGGACAGGCCTTGACGCAGTTCTCCGCCCAACTGCACTCCTGAATGCCGCCGGGACCGGTGAAGGCGTTCAGACGCTCGGCGCGGTTCATTTTGCCGGTGGGATGGATATTGAACAATCGCCCCTGGGAAATCACGGCAGCGCCGACGAAGCCGGTTTTCTCGTTGTACTGCGGGCACACCTCGAGGCAGTTGCCGCAGGAGAAGCAGCGGGAAAGAACGTACGCGAGCTGCTGGTCGGCGGGCGCCTGTCGCGGGCCGGCGCCCAGATCATAGAGCCCGTCAATCGGAATCCAGGCCTTGATCCGCTGGAGATCGTTGAACAACCGCGTCCGGTCCACGACCAAGTCTCGCACCACGGGGAATCGCGACAACGGCTCCAGCGTGATCGGCTGGGGCAGCCGGTCCACCAACGCCGAACAAGCCTGGCGCGCCCGGCCGTTAATCAGCATGGCGCAGATGCCGCAGGCCTCCTCCAGGCAGTTCGCCTCGTAGGCCACGGCGCTGGTGGGTTTGCCGTCGCGGGTTACGGGGTTTTCCAGGATATCCCGCAACGCCACCAGAACGTTCATGCCGGGGCGGAAGGAAACCTCGAACTCCTCCCAGTACGGCTGCTCTTGCGGCGTGGGCTGGCGCTTGATGCGCAGGTGAACGGCGCGGGCCATAATTCGAGGCAAGCTTACGCCGGCAGCGGGCCGCGCGCGGCGCCGCCGCCGGCCCGGGTCACGAGGCCCGGCCCAATCCGGCCTTCGGGGCGCGGGAATCCGCCGCGAGCAGCGACTCCAGATACGCCTTGAGCACGACGGCGTTGTTGTGCTCGGCGTCGTGGGAGCTGTAGACCAGCGTCACCCGCGCGCCGGAGCGGGCCGCGGCGAGCAGCGGTTCCAGGCTGGCGCGACGATGCCGCAGCTCCGCCAAATAGCGGCGCTGAAACTCAGGCCATTTCCGCGGATCGTGGCCGAACCATTGGCGCAGTTGCGTGCTGGGAGCGGCATCCTTGACCCAGGCCTTTAGTGGCAAGTTCTCCTTCCGGACGCCGCGCGGCCAAAGCCGCTCGACCAAAAAACGGGAGCCATCGGTTTTCGCCGCGGCCTCGTATGCCCGCTTGAGCTGAATCATACTCTGCTCCTCCTTTCGCTCCGCTGGGCGGAACTCTCTAATGAGAAAGGCCCGCGCTATGCTTGCCGGTCACGACCTCCAGGGTCTGCTCGTACAGAATGATGCGGTGAATCAGTGGATATCCGGGTTCAAAGGTCCAGGCGGAATCGCCATATTTGGCGAGAAGCTGGTCCAGGAACCAGGCCTTCTTCCGTTGGTCGTCGAGAATGGCGACGGGTCCAAAGGCGATCACGCTGGTATAGACCAGCGCGGAATTGCAGGCATAGGGCCGGCCCTGATGGAGCGGCCCGATCTCCGAGACCTCGACGCAGATCCGGGGGTTGTGGCGGACGTTGGCCAGGAAATGCCCCGCGTGATCGCCGGTATGCAGATACAGCCGGTCGCCGCCTTCGTAGATGTACACCAAGGGCACGGCGTAGGGCCAACCTTGCGCATCCAGCGTCGCGACGTGGGCGATTTTTTGGGCGCGGAGAAACGCGCGCGCCTCGGGGTCGGACATTTGCCGTTTCGCGCGGTGCATCCGGCCACGATGGCCCAATTCCTCCTCCCCGGCGCCGGTTGGCGCGACCGAGGCCATGGAGGGTCGGCGCGGGGTCGCCGCGGCGTCCGCCGCGCCGGGGTTTTCCGCTTCCGGCGTCATCTCATCACCTGGCTCGACCTCGCGGGCGGGCCCGTCCCGCGACCGCATTATAGGGATCCGTCGGCATGCAATCCATGACAATCGTCATCCCCGCCCGCCGTTTGGCACGTCCCGCCGGCCGGCCGGCGCGCCGTAGTATCATCCCGTTGAACGCGGGTTTTTCGCGTCCGCGGCGGTTCGCCGCGATCTCGCGTTTGGAGCCATGAGCACAACCTCCGCCATCCTGGACGCCGTCTGCCTGGAACTGCCCTGCCCGCAGTGCGGACAGAGTTACCGCGTGCCGCTGAAGGTGATCGGCCTATCGCAGCAAATGCTGCACGAGGGATGTCCGGTCAGCGAGGAGCGGGAGTGTCCGCCGGTATTCTACGGCCCGTTGCTGGACCCCGCGTTGCTGGATGAACTCCAGGCGGTGTGGACGCGGCTGGAGAGCCAGGCTCTGGCGGCCGGCGGTCGGGTGGTGATTCGCGGCTAGCGGAACCCTGAGACGCGACGGGGAAAGGAGCAGCGAATGGCGGCGCGCGATACCGGACCTGCTTGGGATGAGACCCTAGACGCGACCTTCCCCGCCAGCGACTCTCCGGCGAGCGCGGCGCGGCTAGGCCCGCCGCTGCGACCGGCGGCGAAGGAGCGCGGAAGGAGGAGCAACATGGGCGGCATGCAAGCGGAGGAGCCGGCGGCAGGCCGGATGCGGCATTCACTCGAACCCACGGCGGGGGTTCATTTGCGCTTCGACCTCGCGGAGCAGATCCAGCAGCTCCAGGGCGAGCAGCCGTGGCAAGCGGGGCGGAACGCAAAGACCATCGTCAAGTTCCCCGACTTTCGCCTGGTCTTGATCGCGATGCGCGCAGGAACGCGGATTCCCGGCCATCATGCCGATGGCCGCATCTGCGTGCACGCCATCACCGGTCAGATCCGCCTGCATCTGCCCGATGGGGTGTTCGATCTCGCCGCCGGGCAACTGCTGGCGCTGGACCGCGCGGTGGCGCATGACGTCGAGGCGCTGGCCGATAGTGCGTTCCTGCTGACCATCGCCTGGCCCGGGCCCGGGCATCACGACGAGACTTAGGCCGAGCCCGCAACCGAGTTTCGCGCCGCGGGGATGCCGCCGCGCGGGCCAGCGGCTATCCGCGACCGCCGCGGTCCTACTTGACGCCGCGGGGGTACAACTCCAAATTGTGGGCGGCGTTGATGAGAGCCAAATGGGTAAACGCTTGGGGAAAGTTGCCCAGCAGGCGCTGGCGGCCGTGGGCCGCGGTCCAGTCCAGCTCCTCGCTGAACAGGCCGAGCGGGCTGCGGAAGGCGATGATTTGCTCGAAGAGCCTGCGCGCCTCGGCGGTGCGGCCTAGAAGCGTCAGGCAGTCGGTGAGCCAGAAGCTGCAAATGGTGAACGCGCCTTCCGTGCCGCCGACGCCGTCGTCACCGGTGTTGGCATAGCGCAGCAGGAAGGGGCCGCGGGCGAGTTCGCGCTGCACCGCATGAATGGTGGCGACGATGTGCGGATCGTGCGGCTTGACGAAGCGCACCAGCGGCAGCAGCAGGGAGCTGGCGTCCACGGTGTGGCTGCCGAAACTTTGCACGAAGGCATGGGCGCGGCGGCTATAGCCGTGCCGCATCACGGCCGCGCGGATGGCGGCGGCGGATCGCCGCCAGCGGGCGGCGTGGGGCGCAGGCAAACCGAAGCGAATGGCCAATTTGACGGCGCGGTCCAGCGCCACCCAGCACATGACCTTGGAGTAGACGAAATGGCGGCGGCCGCCGCGGACCTCCCAGATGCCGTTGTCGGGTTGGCGCCAATGCTGGGCGGCGAAATCGGCCAATTGGCAGAGCACCTCCCAGAGATTGCGCTCCAGGCCGCCGCGCCATTTGGCATAGGTGTAGGCGGCGTCCAGGACCTCGCCGTAGATGTCCATTTGCAGCTGCTCCGCGGCGCCGTTGCCCACCCGCACCGGGCGGGAGGAAGCATAGCCTTCTAAATAGGTAATTTCCCTCTCGGGCAGATCCGCCGAACCATCCACGCGGTAGCAGACCTGCAAGGGCAGCGTATGGCGGCTGGCGACGTGCGCCAGAAAGTGCAAGAAGCGGCCTGCCTCCTCGTGATAGCCCAGCAGCGACAAGCCGTAAAGCGCGAAGGTGCTGTCGCGCGGCCAGCAGTACCGGTAATCCCAATTGCGGGCGCCGCCGGGCGATTCCGGCAGGCTGGTGGTGGCGGCGGCGATGAAGGCTCCGGTGGGCTCGTAGATCAGGGCTTTGAGCGCCAAGGCGCTGCGCTCGACCAGATCCTTATATTTGCCCTGATACTGGCCCTGGCGCGCCCAATCCTCCCAGGTGCGGCGGGTCTGTTCCAGGGAATGGCGCAGGCCCTCATCGCGGAAGGCGGGCGCGGATTCACCCCAGTTCAGCACCAACCAGCAGCATTCGCCCTGGCTCAGATCGAACTCCGCGGCCACGCCTTCGCCTTCCCGACCGAGGTCGCAGCTGGCGGTGAGATGAATTTCCTGCGGGCCGCGGGCCAGCCACCAGCGCCCGCTGGCGCCGCCGTCCAACCGCTGCCAGCGAACCCGGTTGCGGCCGTATTCAAAGCGCGGGGCGCAGGCCAGGCGCACGCGCATCGTCCCGCGCAGGCCCTCGACCAGGCGGCAGACGGCGCCGGTGCGGAACAGGGAATGCATGCCGCGGGCGGGCATCCAATCGGTGACGCGGATGCGGCTTTTGCCCTGGCTGAAGGTGGTCTCCAGGATGTTGGTGTGGGGCAGATAGCGCTGCTGCCCGGCGCCGCCGGCGGCCGGCCCAACGAAGCAGCAGCCGCCGCGATGCGGATCCAGCAGGGAGGCGAATACGGCGGGGCTATCGAAGCGAGGAATGCACAGCCAGGAGAGCGTGCCCGCATGGTCAATCAGCGCGCCGGTGGCGCCATCCGCGATCCAGCCATGCTCGCCGATGGCGGAACGCTCGCAGGGATGGGGAAACTCGGGAGCGCCGCTGCTGCCGGCGCGGGAGGCGTGCCGCCGCGCGGTGGATGACATGAAGTTAGAGTACCGTGGCGGTGAGCCGGATATGGCTGCCCACGCGCCGCGCCGGGCGTATTAGCGGTGCGCCGGCGCGGGAGCGGGCGGCGCCGCCGGGCGGCGGGAGGGAGCGATGGCCCGCACCGAACCGGTGGAGTCCACATGCATTTCCGTGACCTCCGCCACGGGAGATGCGCGGATGCCGGCGCCCGCGCCGCCGATGAGCTGCATGCGCAGCCAGGTGTGCGTATGGCTGCGGGCGCGAACGAGGATGCCGCTCGGAGCAAAACGGCTTGCCGTGCGGCCATCGATACGCAAGCGAGCCTGGCTGGCATAGCCGGCGGCGGCCGCGGCCTGAAAACCTGGCGTTGCGCCCGGCGGCAGCGTGACATCCGCATGGCTCGTGGAGTGCACCGCGGCCAGCCAGCTTCCCGCCGGCCCCGGCCGCCAGGCGACGAACCGGCCGTGGACGGGCAGCGGAAAGGAAAAGTGGAACTGCGGCAACTTTTGAATCTCGCCGCGGCTCCACGATTCGCCGGGGCGCACCGCGCCCAGTGGCAGACCGGCGGTGGTAAGCAATTGCCGCACCATGGTTCTCGCTTCGCGCGGCGCCGGCGGGCGGCCCACCGCCACGATCTGGGTGGCGGCCCCGGGACTGAGGCGGAGTTCCAGGCCGCGCGTGTGCAGCGCCGCCTGGTCCGTGGCGGCGGCGGTGCGGCGCAGCGCCGCCGCCAGCGGACCGAAACCGGCGACGGTGGTGTGGTAGGCGCGAAAACTCAAGGCCACCACGACCGGCGCGGCGGCGGCATCGCGCGAGGTGGCGCCACCGGAGATCACGTGCATCACCACCACCGCCTGGTTGTCCAGAGTGGCGCTGGCGGTTTGGCCCGCCTGGGTACGGCGGATGACGGAGTGGACGCGCAGGCGCCAGGCATACCTGGCGCCGGCGCGATACCGCGGCTGCAACACGATTTGCGCCGGCGCTCCGCCCGGCCGGGCCGCCGCGGGGCGCTGACCATCAGCCGCCACCACCAGCGCGGATAGCGTGACGGCGGCGGCGAGGAGTCGTGCGAAGTGGTTAGATCGGGGCGCGGTAGCCAAAAAATTCATGATCCTCCGGATATCCGCCGCGGCCGGCGCCCAAATGGCGATAATCAGCCACCAGCTCAATGGCGGAGATCCACTTCACCAGCTTAAAGCCCAGCTCGTTCTCACAGCGCAGGCGCAGCGGCGCGCCATGGATCACGCTCAAGGGTCTGCCATTCATATCGAGGGCCAGCAGGGAAAGCCGGCGATTCATGTTGCGGAGGCCGTGGGCATCGTAGTATTCGCCCCCATCCGTTCCGGGCCCGAAGGAGTAAAACACCGCGTAGCGCGCGGCGGGCAAGGGGCGCACGCGGGCCAGGAGGTCACGCATCGGGACGCCGCCCCACTCGGCGATGCCGGACCAACCTTGGATGCAGAAGTGTTCGGTGACCGGCGCCTGAATCTTGGCCTCGAAAGCCGCCACGGTGGGATTGGTGTTGCGGCTATGGATGCGCCCAGCTGCCCGCCCCTGCGCCACTGCCAACCATGCATCGAGATCGGGATAGGCAAAGGCGGCGGACTGGCAGATGGGCACCTGCGTCGCGCCATGCCAGCGGGCCTCGTCTTCGCCCGCCCATACCGCTTGCGTCGCCGGCTCCGGGGCAGCGGCCGCGGGGTCGCCGCCGGCGGCATCGGGACGCGAAGCTTCGGGCGGAGTGGCCATGGAAAGTCAGCACCAGAGTAGCAGCGGCAAGCTGGATGAGGCGTGGGGCTTACAAAGGCAGCAACTGGCGGAGGCGGGCGTGGCCGGCACGGCTGACGGGCACGCGCAATCCGTTGCGCAGCGTGGCCAAGAAGGTATCCGGGCCCAAGCGGTCCAGCCGCGTCACCGCCGCCAACTGCACCAGCCAACCGCGATGCACGCGGACGAAGCGGGAGGGATCGAGCGCCGCCTCCAGGCTGGCAAGGGTCTGCTTTTTCAGATGGGTTTTGGCGGCGGTATGCAGCGCGAGATAGTCGTCCTGGGCCTCGGCGGCGAGCAGCTCCGCGAGCGGAAGGAAGTTGATCTTGGCGCCGTCGCGCAGCACCAAGCGAGTGAGCGGGCGGGCGGCGGCGAGCGCTTCGGCGGCGGCGGCCGGCGGTGCGGCGGCTGGCGCCGCCAGGCGCTGGCGGGCACGGCCGACGGCGGCGGTGAAGCGCTCGCGGCTGAAGGGCTTCAGCAAGTAATCCACCGCGTGGGCGTCGAAGGCGCGCAAGGCGTAGTCATCGAAGGCGGTGGTGAAGATCACGGCGGGCGCCGCCTCCGGCCCGCCCGCCAGGAGTTGCAGCACCTCGAAGCCGTCCAGCTTGGGCATCTGCACGTCCAAGAAGATCAAATCCGGGCGCAGCTCCGCCACCGCGCGGACGGCGGAAAAGCCGTCCGCCGCCTCGCCCGCCAGTTCCAGATCCGGCTCGGCGGCGCAGTATTCCCGCAGGATTTGCCGCGGCAGGTCTTCGTCGTCAATCAGCAAGACGCGCATCGGCGCTCCCTTCCACGGCGGCGACGGTGGCGACCGGCCCCGGACCCGGCGCCATGGGCGCGGCGGTCAGCGCCGGCAGCTCCACGATGGTGGAGAAGTGGCCGGTTTCCGCGCGCCAGACCAAGCTGGCGGCGGATCCGAACTGCGCGGCCAGACGCTGGCGGACGTTTTCCAGGCCCAGCCCGTTGCGCAGCGGCGCGGGGCAGTCGGCGTCGTAATCGTTGTCCAGCTCCAGGCGCAGCCGGGCGCCATCGCTGGCGGCGGCCAGGCGCAGCCGGCCCGGCCCGGTCAAGCTGGCAATGCCGTGCTTGACGGCATTTTCCACCAGCGGTTGCAACAGCAGCGCGGGCAGCCGGCAGGGCAGCGCCGACGGGGCGATGGATTCGGCATAACCCAGGCGGGCGCCGAAGCGCAGGCGCTCGACCGCCAAATAGGCGCGGGCGACGGACAGCTCCTCCTCCAAGGTGATGGTCTCCTGCGGCCCGAGGCGCAGGGTCAGCCGGAACAGCTCCGCGAGATGAATGCACATCTCCCGGGCGCGCGCCGGATCACTGGCGGTCAGCGCGCTGATGGAATGCAGGCAGTTGAAAAGAAAGTGGGGATGAATCTGGGCCCGCAAGGCGCGCAGCTCGGCTTCCCCCGCCAGGCGGCGGGCATGCTCGCTTTCCGCCTCGGCGGCGGCGGCGCGGGCCACGCCTTGCAAGGCGTAGAACAATGCCGCGGCGGCCGCATAAATAAGGATGCCGGCCACCCACAACAGCGCCGGGCTGTTGAGCAGGCGCAGCGGCGCGGCGGGGTCCGCCAAACGGATCAGCCAGTCCGCGCCGCGCGCCAACAAGACCCACGCTCCGGCCAGCAGCGCGGCGGCGGCGGCTTGGTGCGCGACGGCGTTCGCGGCGACGGCGGGACGGAGGGGGAAAGCGCGGCAGATATTTTCCGCGCTGAGGCAGAGCACCGCGTAAACCGCCGCCAACGGCAGCCCTGCCGCCAGCAGCCACCAGGAGGAGCCGGTGGCCCACACCAGGCCCGCCCAGACCAGGAACACGGCGTTCCAGGCGAGCAGAAAGCGGCCGCGAAACCCAAACTCCCCGGCACGGGCACGAGCGGATTGGCGGGCGGCGGCCACCGGCTACTTCACCGTGACGGCGCTGAAGACGGCGCTGCCGGTCACCACCAGCGTGGGCCGCGCGCCAGCCGCCGCGCCAATAGGCAACGTTTCATCCTGAAACGCGCCGAAGACGCCATGGCCCTCGAGCAGCACTTGCCAGCTCGGCGGCAGGTAGATCTCCACCCCGCCGAAAACGACTTCGGTATGGATGGTGATGGGATGGTCCGGCGGCGGCATGGCGCGCAGGTCCAAAATGCAGCCGCCGAAGATGCAATGGACCACGCCGCCGCGAAATGATTGATTCTTGATCTGACGCCGGATTTGGCCGAACATGGTGCGCACGTCCAGCCAGGTTTCGTCGCCGCTGGCGGCTTCCGCGGAGGGGGCGGCGGCGGTAAAGCCGGCGGCGGGCGGCGGGTCCCACCACCGGTTCCCGCGGCGCGAACGCCGGCGCCGGGCGCCCCATTGCGC
>JAKAUF010000203.1 GCA_021827785.1 Acidobacteriota bacterium
CTTCACACCCAAGCCACCGAGAATCTCGGCGGCCATGGACCAAGCCTGCTGGAATAAGGGATCGGGCGCCGGCATGTCCAGCTCCTGAGCCAGGGCGTCCATCGGGGTGGGAGTGGGATAGCTGGCGGTGGAGCGGCCCAGGTCGCCACCGCCGACTTCGACCTGAATCGTCGTTCCATTGCGGCTGACCGAGACGCCGAATTTGCCGGCGAGCAGTTGCACGGAGCACAGCAACTGCCCCGCGGCGGCATCGCCCCCGGCGGCGGCAAATGTGATCACCACGTCACTGCCGCCGGGCGCCCGCATGACGATTTCGTTGGCGCCCTGGGCCCGCTCCACCCGCCAATCCAGCCGCGACGCCAGCCAACCCGCCAACAACAGGGCGGCGCCGTGCAACGCGGGCTGGCCGCCACAGGCGGTAAAGCGAACGCTATCCAGTTGCCGCAGGCGCCGCGCGGCTTCCGGGGATTCAAACCCTTGCGCGATGAGCCGGCGCCAGCGCGCCAAACGCTGCCAGGTGAGGTCGCAGACGCCGCCGGCGGGATGCAAGCTGCGTTCGTGGCGGGCCAAGCGCAGGAAGCGGGCGGGCTCAAAGGCCAAGCGCTGCGAGTCGAAGAGCACGCGGTCGGAGATGCGGCAGAGATCGTTGAAGCGCGGATTGTCCACGGGATCCTCCCCGCGCCACCAGAGATAAACCGGCGCATGGCCGGCCAACAACGGCGTGACCGCGGTGGAAGTGGACAGCAGTGCGACGCCGGACGCCTGGAGCTCGACCAGCTCGCCGCAGACCGCAGCGGCGTCGCCATCGGCGCCGAGCGGCAAAATACGGGCCCGCCACTCGCCGCGGGGATGGCTGCCGTCCAAGCTGCCGGGAACAACCAGGAATATGCGGCCTGGGTGGCGGCGAGCGAGCGCGCCGAGCTGCCCGGCGAGGCCATCCGCGTCGGAGCGGTCCTCGACGCAGCAAATCAGATTCATCGTCGTGGCGCGGGTCTGCGTCGGGCGGGCGCGAACCGCCGCCGCCAACCGCCGCTCCACCTCGGAGAGTTCCAGCGCCTCTGTGCTCATGCCATCCGCCATGCCGGGGCTAGGGCCGCCGCCACTCACGGCCGGACTGCTCGATGAATTCATCGGCTGCTTGCGGACCCCAGGTGCCGGCGGGATAGTTGGGAAAATCCGGAACCGGGGTGCTCTCCCAGTATTGCAGCAGCGGCGTGGTGAGGGCCCAAGCGGCTTCCACCATGTCATAGCGGGAGAACAGCATGCCATCGCCCAGCATGGCGTCCAGCAGCAGCGTCTCGTAAGCCTCCGGTTGCGGCTCGCCGAAACTGCTGCCGTAGTTGAAATCCATATTCACCGAGCGCAGCCGCATGTCGGTGCCGGGAATCTTGGCCTCGAAACGCAGGCTGATGCCTTCGTCCGGCTGGATGCGAATGGCCAAAACATTGGGGTCAATTCCCTCGGCGGCTAAATCCTGGAACATGAGCACCGGCGGACGGCGGAAGTGGATGGCGACCTCGCTGACGCGCTTGGGCAGGCGCTTGCCGGAACGGAGATAGAAAGGAACGCCGGCCCAGCGCCAGTTTTCGATCTCCAGCCGCAGGGCGGCGAAGGTTTCCCGCTGCGAGTCGCCGGCTACCCCGGCCTCCTCGCGATATCCCGGCACCGGCTTGCCGTTGACGAAACCCGGGCCGTACTGGCCGCGCACCGCAACCCGCGCCAGCAATCGCGGATCGTCGCCAGGCGCGAGCGGCTTGATGGAACGGACCAGCTTGACCTTTTCATCCCGCACCGGGCCGGCGGCGAAGCGCACCGGCGCCTCCATGGTGACCGTGGCCAACACCTGCATCAGGTGGTTTTGGATCATGTCGCGCAGGGCGCCGGCCTCTTCGTAATAACGCCCGCGCTGCTCGATGCCGATGCTCTCGGCCACGGTGATCTGCACCTGATCCACGTAGCGGCGGTTCCAGATGGGCTCGAAGATGCCGTTGGCGAAGCGGAAGATCAGGATGTTCCGCACCGTCTCCTTGCCCAGGTAGTGGTCAATGCGGTAGATCTGATCCTCGCGAAACACGCGGTGCAGATCCTGGTTCAGCCGCTGGGCGCTGTCCAGGTCGCGGCCAAACGGCTTCTCGATGATGATGCGCCGCCAGCCCTGGGGCGGCGCCGCCTCGGGCGCGGGACCATCGCTGGCGCCGCCCTCGCCCTCTTGCGGCGTGGCTTCGTCGCCGGCTTGGCTGGCGGTGGGAGGCGGGTTGGCGTCGCCTTGGTCCGCCAAACCGGCGCGGCCTAGCTGGCCGACAATGACGGCGAACTGGCTGGGCGGGGTGGCGAGGTAAAACAGGATGTTGCCGCCGACGCCCGGCAAGCCCGCCAGCACCCCCGCCAACTGGCGATAGAGGGCCGGATCCTCGAAATTGCCGTTGAGATAATGCATGCGGCGGGCGAAATCATCCCAGGTGTCCGCGTCCGGAGCGCCGCCGCAAAATTCGGTCACCCCCTGCTGCATCTGCCGCCGGAACTCTTCGTTGTTCCAGGGACTATTGGAAACGCCGACGATGCTGAAACTGGGCGCCAGCTTTTGCGCGCGAGCCAGCGAAAAAATCGCCGGCATCAGCTTGCGGCGGGTGAGATCTCCGGAGGCGCCGAAAATGACCAACACGCAGGGCGGCGCGGAACGCTCGGTGTGCAGGCCCGCGCGCAGTGGATGCTCCGCCTCCAAGGGGCTAAGGGTGGTGGTCATGCGCCGTGCGCCTCCGCCCCGGCCGGAATGCGGGCCAGCAGCGCCCGCAGTTGCTCCAGGCCGGCGGCGGGATCCGCGCCAACGTCCAGGCGCAGGGCGCGGCGGTGATGCGCCGCCAGCGCCTCCAGGTCGCCCGCGGCTTGGGCGGCGAAGAGGGTGCCGAAGGTGAACTGGCGGCCGGGAATGGCGACATCCTGGCTTGCGGGCAGAGCGCGCGTGAGCTGGAGGAAGACGCCGGTGTTGGCGCCGCCCTTGTGCAACTGGCCGGTGGAATGGAGAAAACGCGGGCCGAAGCCCAGCGTGGTGGCGACGCGCAAACGCGCGCGCAGCGCCTGGCGCAATGCTTCCAGCCCCTGCTCGATCGCCGGCTCCCGCTCCATGTAGGCCATGATGGCGAAATAATCTCCGGGCCGCACCGCCGCCACCAGCGCCGCGAGCCCGGCTTGCACGCTGGCCAGCTTTTCTCCGGGAGCGGCGGGGTAAGCCGCCAGCGCCCCGTCGCGCGCGGCGGGAACCGCGGGGCGGGCGCCGCCATCCGCCCATTGCTGCAATACGCGATTGGTGTTGTCCTTGCTTTCTTGCACGTTGGGTTCGTCGAAGGGATTGATGCCCAGCACCGCGCCGGCCACCGCGGTGGCGAACTCCCAACGGAATAATTCCTGGCCCAGATCGTAGCGATCGGTCAGGTGGAGGGTAATAACCGGCGCGCCGGCGGCGACCTGGGCCCGCGCCCAGGCGGCGTCCAGCCCGGGAGCGGCGGCGGCGCCCGCCAACTCCAGCCGGGCAAAGATCCGGTCCTTGCCGTAGACTTCCGCGCCGGCGGCGGTTTCTCCCGCCACGGGAACAATGCCCTTGCCTTGCTTGCCCGTGCTTTCGGCGATCAACTGCTCCAGCCAAGCGCCGAGCGGCTCCAGTTCCGTTCCCGCCACTAGCGTCAGCTTGTCGCGGCCGCTTTTGGCACAAGCGCCAATTTCGGCGCCCAGCCGCAGACCGGGGTTTTGCGCCGCCGGGACTTCCGCACGGCAGGCTTGGGCCATGGCCTGGGCGCGCTGCAACAGCCGGGCGACGTCCACCCCCACCAGCGCCGCCGGAACCAGGCCGAAATAGGACAGCGCCGAGTAACGCCCGCCGATGTCGCCGGGATTGAGGAATACGGCGCGGAAGGCGTGCTCATGGGCGAGCTTTTCGAGTGCCGTGCCCGGATCGGTGACGGCCAGAAAATGCGCCCCCACCACCTTGGCGTCCTGGGTCTTCAGGGCGGCGGCGCAGCGGTCCCAGAAATAGGCGAACAGGCAATTGGGTTCGATGGTGCCGCCGCTCTTGCTGGAGACGATGAACAGCGTCTGCGAAAAATCCAGCTTCGCGGCCAGGCGCCCGATCGCCACCGGATCCGTGGTGTCCAAGACCGCCAATTCCATCGCGCCGGCGGGCGGAGGGCCAAAGACCCTGCTGAACACCTCCGGCGCCAGGCTGCTGCCGCCCATGCCCAACAACACCGCCCGGCGCAGACCGGCTTGCCGGCAATCCGCGGCCAGGTGCTGAAGCTTGGGCGCCGCCGCGGCCATGGATTCCGGGAGGGCCAGCCAACCGAGGCGGTTTTGGATTTTGGCGGCGACGCCCGGATCGCTGGTCCAGGCGGCGGCGTCCTTGCGCCACAGGGCGGCGGCGACGGAGGCGGGAAGGGCGGGCGCGGCGGCGCCCGCGGGCCGCTCCACGCTCATGGCATCCACGTTCACGTCGCTCATGCGGTGCGGACCTCCAACCGCGCCAGCTTGGCCTGGATGCCCGCCAGCAGATCGCGATAGCTCTTATCGAAGCTGGCCACGCCTTCCTCGCGCAGCTCCAGCAGCGCCGATTGCAGGTCAATGCCGGCGGCGCTCAATGCCTTTAGCACGCGCTGCGCTTCGCTTTCCGACCCCGTCAGCCGGTCGGCGGGATGGCCGTGGTCGCGGAACGCGGCGATGGTCACATCCGGCATGGTATCCACCGTGTCCGGGCCGATCAGGGCATCAGCATAGTAGATGTCCGGATACTTGGGATTCTTGGTGCTGGTGGAAGCCCACAGCAGGCGCTGCGGCCGCGCTCCCAGGGCCGCCAGCTTGCGAAAACGCTCCGAACGCGCCATTTCCCGGAACACCGAATACATATGCCGGGCGTTGGCGATGCCGCTCTGGCCCAGCAGGGCCTCGAACTCCTGCTTGCGCTCCGGCGCCGCCGCGGCGCGCGCGGCCAGCAATTTGTCCACCTTGACGTCCACGCGGCTGACGAACAGGCTGGCCACGGAGGCAATGCGGTCCAAGGGCAGCCCCTGCTTGGCGCGATCTTCCAGCGCGCTTAACCAGGTATCCAGCACCTTCTCGTAGCTCGGCAAATCGAAGAGCAGCGTGATGTTGACATTGATGCCGTCGGCCAACAGCCGGCGCACCACGGGGATGCCTTCTGGCGTGGCCGGAACCTTGACCATGACGTTGGGCCGCTGTAGCCGTCCCCACAGCCATTGCGCCTGCTGAATGGAGGCCTGCGCATCGCGGGCCAAGTCCGGGGTGAGCTCAATGGAGACGAACCCGTCGCGCCCCTCGCTGCCGTCATACACGCCGCGCAGCACGTCGGCGGCCGCGCCGATGTCCTCGAGTTCGATCTCCAGGAACAGCTCCTTCGCCGGCAGGTGCGCGTGGCGGCGCAACGATTCGTCGTAATCCGCGCTGCCCGAGATGGCCTTATCGAAGATCGTGGGATTGGAGGTCAGCCCCCGCAGCCCGTCCTCGGCCACCATCCGCTTCAGTCCGCCGCCGGTGAGAAGCTCGCGGCGAATGTTGTCATACCAGAAACTCTGGCCGAATCGAATCAATTCCTGCAATGGATTGCCCACGATCGCCTCCCCCTGTCGGGTGAACTGCCGGGCGCCGCATGAATTGCCCTAGCTCTTCCATTGTTTCTCTAGGGCCCGCACCTTGTCCACCCGGCGGCGGTGGCGCTCGGCGCCGCTAAACTTCGCGGCCAGCCAAACGCGGGTAATCTCCACCGCCAAGGACGGCCCGACGACGCGTGCGCCGAGGCACAACACGTTGCAATCGTCATCCTCCCGGCCTTGGTGGGCGGAAAACGTGTCATGGCAAAGGCCGGCGCGAATGCCGGGAAGCTTGTTCGCCGCCACCGACGCGCCGACGCCGCTGCCGCAGATCAAGATGCCTTCGCCGGCGCGGCCGGAATGGATCGCTTGGCCCACGGCGATGGCGTAATCGGGATAATCATCCAGCGGCTCCTCGCGGAAGGCGCCTAGGTCCAGCGGCTCGGCGCCGGAGCGCCGGATCTCTTCGATGAGCAGCGCTTTAAGGGGAAAACCGCCGTGATCGCAGGCAATCGCCACCACCATGATCCCGCCATGATAGCAGGGCAACGGAGTTGGCCATTCGCCGGGAACGCAGGGGCTTGACGCGATCGCCCACGGCGCCCGTAACGCCAGGAAACGCGCGGCGCGCCTCAGCGCCGGCTAGAAGTGCGTGACGTCTTGATTGCTGGGACGGCGCTTGAGCGTCGGGCGCCCATTGGGCCGCGGCTTGCCGTTGTTGGGATGGCGCAGGCTAGGATGATAGCCGCCATGCAAGGCGTCATCGGCCTGATATTCCTTCTCCAGCATGGCCAAGCGCGCCTTGACGTGCTCGAATTCGGAAGTGTCCTCGATGTATTCGGGCCGGGGTGGCAATACCGTGGCGATTTCCTTCTCGGTGGCGCGGATGCGCGCCGGCGTGGGCGGGTGGGTTTCAAAGGCGCGGGCGATCAGGCCGGGCTGCTTCTTTTTCAGCGCCGCCAGCTTCTCGAACATGCTGACCATGCCCTGCGGATCATAGCCGGTCTCGTACATGTACTCGGTGCCCAAGTAATCGGCTTCCCGTTCGGCGCCGCGGCTGAACTTGAGATAGGTCATCGGCACGGCCAAGCCGGCCAAGCTGCGGCCCAAAAAGCCGATCGGTCCGGCGACGAAGATCAGCGGCAGGGTCGCGTAGTTCATGATCTCCGCCTTGGTGGCGTTGCGGGTGCCGTTGCGGGCGGCGATATGGGCGAGTTCATGCGAAATGACGCCGGCCAGCTCCGCCTCGTCATCGGCGGCTAGGATCAAGCCGCTGTTGACGAACAAAAAGCCCCCCGGCAGGGCCATGGCGTTGATCTGCGGGCTGTCAATGACCTGAACGGTCACCGGCACGTGCACGTCGGAGTTTCTGGCGAGATTTTGGGTAATCCGGTTGACGTATTCATTCACCACCGGATCCTTGATGATCCGTGAGGTCGCATCCACCCGCGAGGCGAGCATTTTGCCCAGGGCGATTTCCTTCTGCATGGAATAGAAATCGAGGCCCTTGCCGATGCCACGGTGGCCGATGTCCTTCAGGTCCTTCCACTTCTTGGATTGCGCCCAGGTGGGGGCAGCCGCAACCGCCAACGCCAGGCCCAGGATCATGGCTGGAACGCCCCATTTGCTCCGCCCTAACCGCCGCATTGCCGCCTCCAGTCTGCCCTGATTATAGTCCTTTCCCTCGTCCCCTCGGTATGATGGACTCCTACGCCGGGCCGAGGGTTTCTTTTTCCGGGCCGCGGCCCTCCTCGTCATGACCGCTCCTTCCACTTCCGCCTCCGGCAGCACGGAACTTTCCGGCGCGGCCGCCAATCCGGCGTGGCGCGCCGAGTTCCCGGTAACGCAGAACCTAACGTACCTGAACCACGCGGCGGTCGCGCCCTTGTCGCGCCGGGCCCGCCAGGCCATGGAGGCGTTTCTCGCCGAGGCCACCGAATACGGCGCCTGGAGCGGCGAAACCTGGATGGCGGGCTACCAAGCCTGCCGGCAATCTCTCGCCCGCTTGCTGACCGCCCGCGCCGAGGACATTGCGCTGCTAAAGAACACGACCGAAGGCATGGCCACCGTGGCGTTGGGACTGGATTGGCGCCCGGGAGACCGGATTGTGACCGCCGCATGTGAGTTTCCCGCCAACATTTATCCTTGGCTGGCGCTGCGGGAACGCGGGGTGCAGGTGGAATTCGTCCCCCACGGTCCGTTGGGGGTGGATCTGGAGGCGCTGCGGCGGCAGGCGCGGAGCGCCAAGCTGGTGGCCTTGAGCTTGGTGCAATATCTGAGCGGGGCGCGGCTGGATGTGGCGGCGGTGGGGCAGATTTGCCGCGAAACCGGGGCGCTGTTCTTCTTGGACGCGATTCAGGGACTGGGAGCGTTTCCCGTTCGCGCCGCGGACAGCGGGGTGCATTTTCTCGCCGCCGATGGCCATAAGTGGCTGGCCGGTCCCGAAGGAGCCGCCGTGTTCTATGTTCATCCCGAGGCGCTGCCGCTGCTGACGCCGCGGGTGGTGGGCTGGATGTCGGTGGCGCCGTGGGCGGATTTTTCCGCCGCGGCGCGGCTGGCCAACGCCGGCGCCGGCCGGTCCGGCGCTCCGCTGCCTTGGCAAACGGACGCCAGCCGTTTTGAATGTGGCACGCTGAACACGCTCGGCCTGCGCGGATTGTCGGCCGCCGTGGATCTGCTGCTGGAAGTGGGCGGAGCGGCGATTGAGCGGCAGATTTTGGCGCTGACGCGGCAGCTCGCCGCCGGCCTGCGGGAACGCGGCGCGGAAATCCACGGCCCGCGGGGCGAACCCGGCGCGCCGGAGGCGGCATGCAGCGGCATCGTCAGCTTTCGCCTGCCTGGGCAGGACAGCCCCGCGCTGCTGGCGCGGCTGCGCCGGGCCAACATCTGCTGCGCCGAACGGCAAGGCTATATTCGCTGCGCCCCGCATTTTTATAATTCCCCGGAGGAAATTGGACGTTTGTTGGCCGCGCTCGGCTGACCCCGCGGCCGGCGCCCAGCATTCGTAACCTGCCGCCACGGCTCGCATCGCATGGAGGAGAACCCAATGTCGCCACGCTCTCGCCTCACTCCCCAGCGGTTAGGTTGGCTGGCCGCCATCGCGGCGCTCGCGGTGCTAGGCGGCGCGCTCGCCTGGGCTGGCGTCGCCGCTCCCGCCCCCTCCCCGCGGCCGGCCTCTGCGGCCGGCGTCTCCGCGCCGATGGCGCCGCCGTTTCCGCCGCCCGGCGCCAACGTCTCCGGCACCACCTGGATTAATTCGCCTCCGCTGACCATGCGGGAGCTGCGCGGCAAGGTGGTGATGATTGATTTTTGGGAATACACCTGCATCAACTGCATTCGCACCTTTCCGGAGAACAAAACCTGGTGG
>JAKAUF010000268.1 GCA_021827785.1 Acidobacteriota bacterium
CTACCCCAGGCCCTGCCACGAACGGAGCATTGCACGCCGCGGGCCCCAGCCCCGCCGCTGCCGGGGCGTCCCGCTTATCGCTCGGCGCGGGCCCCGGCCCCGCCGCTGCCGGGGCGTCCGGCTTATCACCGGGCGCGGGCCCCAGCCCCGCCGAGCAAGCGGCGCGGTCCATGCCCAATGCGTGGGCGGCGGTGCGGGGACTGGCGGCTGGATCGCGGGTCGAGGCGCGGCTGGCGAGCGGCGCAAAGGTGAAAGGGAGGCTAGTCTCGGCTTCCGCGACCGGCATCGAGCTGCGCACGCCGCACACGATCCGGTACATCCGCCGGTCCCGGATTCGCACGCTGACGCTGACCGGCAGGCGGCACGTGGTTCGCGATGCCGCAATCGGTTTCGGCGCCGGGGCGATTGGCGGAGCCACATACGGCGCGGTGGTTTCCAGCGGCGATTGCGGCCCGCCTCCCGCGCCCGGGGCCTTTTACGGCTACCAGCCGTGCCAGCGGGTTGCGGGCGCGGCTGTAGGCGCTGCCTTGTTCGGCGCGGTCGGCGCCATTGGCGGCGCGCTGATCGGCTTAGTGAACTCGCCCCGGAAGGTGATCTACCGGTTCAGCGCCGGCCAACACGACCACGCGACGACCGCGAAGCGGGGAAAGGCGATCCTGACGGCGGCGCCGGCCGCCGCCTCTGGTCCAGCCCGGAACTGAGGCGATGGCCGGCGCGGGCCCCTGCCGCGCCGTTCGCGGGACGCCGGAAGAACGCTGGCGCACGCCGGGCAGGGGCCCTACCGCACGCGCTAGTACAGGTGCTCCCGCCGGCCGCGGAAATGTGGGGTATGCCTCCGGCTTGCGTGGGGTCGCGCTCCGCGCGGCCCGGACCTGCAACGGAGGCCCCCGCGCGCCGCGCTACGCAGCGGCGCGCCACCGATGTGGCCGCTGCACCCATTCCTGGGGCGCAGGCCCCAGCGCGGCCCGCGCCGCAGCAATTCGGGCGGAGCGGCCAAAGGCGAATGCCCAGCGCCAAAAGACAGTTCGAGGAACCGGCCCGGCGGCCCGTGGCGTGCATCCAGCCCAATGGAGGCTCGATATGGACCGGCTGAAAGGCAAAGTTGCGATCGTGACCGGGGCGGCCATGGGCATTGGCCGGGCCTGCGCGGTGCGCATGGCGGAGGAAGGCGCGGCCGTGGCGCTATTCGACGTGATGGACCAGCCTGGCGAGGAGCTGGCGAAGGCGCTGACCCAGCGCGGCTTCCGCGCCCGCTATTGGCGCGTGGACGTCAGCCGCGAAAGCGAGGTGCGCGACGCCATCGCCGCGGCGGTGGCGCATTTCGGCCGCCTCGACGTGCTGGTCAACAACGCCGGCATCGCCGGCAGCAGCAAGCCCACCGACCAGCTCAGCGAGGAGGAATGGGACCGCGTGCAGGCGGTCAACGTGAAGGGGGTCTTCTTCTGCACCAAGCACGCCATCCCGGCGCTGCGCCGCTCTGGGCATGGCAGCGTCATCAATCTCTCCTCCATTTACGGCATCATCGGCGCGGGGGATGCGCCGCCGTATCACGCCTCCAAGGGCGCGGTGCGGGAGATGAGCAAGAATGACGCCATCCTGTACGCGCCCGATAACATCCGTGTCAATTCCGTCCATCCCGGGTTCATCTCGACGCCGATGGTGGCAGGCTTTCTGGGCGAGCAGGCGGATCCGGCGGCGGCGAAGAAGGCGGTCGAGGCCCTGCATCCCCTGGGCCATCTCGGCGAGCCGGATGACATCGCGTACGGCATCGTCTATTTGGCCTCGGATGAGTCCAAGTTTGTCACCGGCGCGGAGCTGGTGATTGACGGCGGTTACACGGCGCGTTAGCCGCGGCCGCCGCCGGCCCCGATCGCCGCTGGCGCGGGTATCGGCAGGCCCCCGGCGGACCGTTTCCGGCGATGCCGGCCCGCGGCGAACCAGTTGCCCCCGCCGCAGCGCCCGGTCGGTCCGCCGTGCGCGTCTTCCGCCATGCGCGCCATTCGCGTGGGGCGGTTCCCGCTCTGGCGCGGCGCCACCCCTGGCAAGGGGGAAGGCTGTCGAAAAACCCCACCCGGGCTAACCCGTTATATCCAAAAGAGAAGCCCGATCACAGCCCATCGGGCTAAAGTGTAGCGGCTTGCACATAAGACTGCCTGCGGTTATAGTGCAGGACGCGATGACTCCGGGACGGGCATACCGGCGGTGGTTGTGGCTTGCGCCCGTGGGCATCGCGCTGTGGCTGGCGCTGCCGTTGTGCGCCCAGCAGCATGGCGGCGCCGCGGCGCGGCGCCATTTCCCCGACAATCCGCGCGCCCGGCAAGCGTGGTTTGCCCGCGGCCGGCAAGCCCCAGCGGGGGAATCGCCGGCGCGGCTTTTTCTGCGGGCGCGGCGGCAGTTGCGCCGCATGCCGGTCGTCCGCCCTCGCGTGGTGATGCACGCGCCCGCCGGCGCCGCGAGCACCGGCCCGGCTAACGCTAGCCTGTCGGGCGCTGGCCCGGCCGGGGCCGACGCCGCCGGTCCTTTTACCGCCACCCCGTCCGCCGCCGGTCCGTCCGCCGGCAGCGCCGCTCCCTACGCGGCGGCAACGGCGCTGGCGGCGCCGGCGTCCTTCGGCGGCACATGGACCTCCCTCGGCCCGCAGCCGGAGACGTCCCCTCCTTGGGGCGACGTGGCCGGGCGCGTGACCGCGCTGGCGCTGGACCCGGCGGACACCACGGGCAACACGCTGTATGTCGGCGCGGCTTACGGCGGCCTGTGGAAGAGCACCAACGCCATGAGCGCCCAGCCCACCTTCACCCCCATCGGCGACAACATGCCGACGCTGGCGGTGGGCAGCATCGCCATTGACGATTCCACCACGCCGCCCACCCTCTACGTCGGCACCGGCGAGCCCAATAATGCGCTGGACAGCTATTACGGCGTGGGCATTTTGAAGTCCACGGACGGCGGCCAAACCTGGACCGAGGCGACGGACGCCGACAACGGCGCGGAGACCTTCCTGGGCCTGGCCTTCGGCGCCATCCTCATCGCTCCATCCCAGCCGCAGACGCTGCTGGCCTGCGCCAGCAACGCCAACGATACCCAAGACGGCGGCACGGAGGTGCCCGGCGTCTACCAATCGTCGGATGGCGGGCAAACCTGGTCGCTGGTGCTCTCGCAGCCGGACAACGTAGCCGGTTACGCCACCGCCGACTCCGGCTGCACCAGCTTGGTCTACGACGCCAGCCGCGGCGAATACATCGCCGCCCTGCGCGGGCGCGGCTATTACGCCTCCAGCACCGGCGCGGCCGGCAGTTGGACCGCGCTGGCCTCGCCGTTTCCCAGCGGAACCGCCGCAACGGTGGAAAATTTCTATCGCGCCTCGCTCGCCGTGCGCGGCGCCGACTGGTTCGCCATCATCGCCGACTACAAGGATGATCCTTCCGCTCCCGGCAGCACCGACACGGGGCTGGCGGTGTCGGTCAATGGCGGGCAGAGCTGGCAGCCCATCGCCGTACCCCCCAGCGTCTTCTGCGCCGCCCAGGGTTCGGTTCCCTGCCAAGGCGCCTACGACCAATATGTCGCCGCCCCGCCGGGCGAAACATCGCTGGTCGTCGGCGGCATTGATGTCTGGTCGGCGCCAACAGTCAGCACCCAGTCCATGGCGTCCACCACCTGGACCAACCTGACCAATTCCTACACCACCGGATCGGTCCATCCCGACCAGCACGCCATCGCCTTCCTGGACGGCACGCACTGGTTCATCGGGAACGACGGCGGCGTCTGGAGCACCGCCAACGCCGGCGGCGCCTGGACCGACATGAACGCCACGCTGAACACCATCCAGTTCATGAGCGTCAGCGCCATCGGCGGCGGCGTGTACCTTGGCGGCTCGCAGGACAACGGCACCGCGCTCAGCGCCGCCAGCGGCACGGCATGGAAGCTGGTTTGGGGCGGCGACGGCGGCGACACGGCGGTCTTGCCGGCCACGCCGCAAGAACTGCTGACGGAAAACGCCGACGTTAGCCTCGAGTACTCGCTGGACGGCGGCGGCACCTTCAATCCGGTCGTGACCAGCAAAACCATCACCGATCCATCCAGCTTCTACGTTCCCTACGAGCTCGACCCCAGCGATCCGACGCAGGTTCTGCTGGGCACCGACCGCGTCTGGAAGGGCCCGGCGGACACCTCGCCGCCGGGCACGGGCTGGGCGCCGCTGGGCCCCCAGGATTCGACATCCAATTACTGCGGCCCCGTGACCAACACCGTCACCGCCGTCGCCGCCGCGCCGTCCTCGGCGGATGTCATCTATGAAGGCTTCGCGGATGGCACGCTCATGATGACCGCCAACGCCACCGCCCAGCCCAACTGGAACCGACTTTTTCTTCCGCTCCTTACCGGCTGCAATCCTCCGACACCGGTCGCCGCCCTGGCGGTCAACCCCACCGATCCGAAGACCGTGTACGTTGGCTTGCAAGGCCTGGGCACCGGCGCGCACATCTATAAGAGCACCGACGCCGGGTCCACCTTCACCGACATCACCGGCAATCTGCCCGACGTCCCCATCAACTCCATCGTCATTGATCCCAACACGCCCACGAACATCTATGTCGCCGACGACGTCGGCGTCTTCGCCAGCAGCGACGGCGGCCAGGCGAATGAGGTTTGGTCCCGGCTGGGCACCGGCCTGCCGGCGGCGGCGGTGCTGCAAATCGCCCTCACCGGCGGCGCGACGCCGAGCATCGTCGCCGCCACGCATGGCCGCGGCGCCTGGGTCATCCCGGCGCAAGCCCCGCCCAATTTCACCGTCTCGCTGAGCCCGGCATCGCAGACCGTGAACGGCGGTGCGCCCGGCGGCACGGCGACGTTGCAATTGACGACCACAGCCGTCAATGGCTATCCAACCAGCGGCACGCTGACCCTCGCCTGCACGGTGAGCGCTGGCTCCTGCGGCGTCAGCCCCGCTACCGTCACCGTCGGCGCCACGACCACGCTGACCGTGGACACCAGCCACATGGACGGAGGATCCCAGACCGTCACAATCCAGGCCACCGACGGCGCACTAACGCACGGCGCCACGGTGCTAATCGACATTCAGGGTTTCAGCTTTTTTCTCTCCCCTTCCCTAGGCTCGACACTCCCCAATTTGGAGGCGGGCGGCGCCGCACAGCCGGAGGGCCTCAGCCTGCAGTCGTTGTCCGGGGGCTTCGCCGACCCGATCACGGTGAGCTGCCCCAGCGCGCCGGCCGGCATTACCTGCACCCCCAGCGCGAGCTCCTACGACCTCAGCCAGTCCGGCTATGTGAATGGCACGCTGAGCGTCGCCGCCAGCGCCAGCACCGCGCCGGGAGCCTACACCATCAATGTCTCCGCCTCCGGCGGCGGCTTGACGCAGTCCACCACCTTCACGGTGACCGTGGTGGATTTCACCCTGGCCTTGAACCCCACGCTGGCGCACGCCCTCCGCGGCGTCAATTCCGTCACCACCACGGCCACGGTCTCGACCGCCTCGGGCTTCACCGGCGCGGTGACCCTAGGCTGTTCGAGCACCGGCACCTTGACCTGCGCCGCCTCCCCCGCCTCGATCAGCCCCGGCGAATCCGCCGCTATTACCGTCAGCGGCTTGAACTCCACCACTGGCTTCTTTTCCGCAACGCTGAACGTCACCGCGGCCAGCGGCGCTCAGCAGGTCACCCAAAAGCTCCTGGTCGAGGTTGACGATTTTTCCCTAACCGTGCTGAACGGCGGCGCCCCAGTCGTTGTGCTGCCCGCGATCGCGGCAATCACCCTTCCCGGACCCGGGGTCTACGACGCGGGGCAGTTTAGCGGTCCCGTGGCCGTGACCTGCGCCGCGACACCCGCACCGGTGACCTGCGCAGTCTCTCCCAGCTCCATTTCCGCCTCCCCCGGGCAGGCCGCCACGATAACGTTCGGCGGCCTGTCTGGCCTCGGCGTGGGCGCAACGCTGTCGTCCACCATCACCGGCTCCGCCCAGGGCATCACGCACCAAATCGCCGGGCCGTCGCTCGTGATCAGTTCCGTCAGCTTGGGGCCGGCGCAAGGTCAGCCTGGCAACCCACCCGCTGTCGGCGGAAGTTATCGGTTTACCGCGCCGATCACGCTGGCGGATAACCTTACTCCGTTGGGCACCCTTAACGAAACAACACTCCAGGTCACCTGCGGCGCGCCTAGCCTATCGCAGTGTCAAGTTGGCGTGGACCTCCCCGGAATCTACGGTACGCTGAATTTAGCGAACTACTCCGGGCCCGACCAGATCACGCTGCAACTGGCCCTCAACGCCACCGAAAGCGGCGTGACCGTTTCGGACCAAGAGAGCGTGCCGCTGGCGCTTGCGGACTTCTCGCTGGCCGCTTCCACGACCACGGCAACGGTCCAGCCGGGCCAAAACGCCGCGTATAGTCTGGTCGCCAAGGCGGTCAACGGCTGGAACGGCTATACCACGTTCAGTTGCTCCGGGCTGCCCACCGGCGCCAGTTGCCAGTTCAGCTCTCCCGGCGGCGCGCCCCAAGGCGGCTTCCAGATCCAGGGCGCCAGCGTCCCGATCACCCTCACCATCGGCGATATCTCGACCTCCGCGGCCGCCCCACCGCCGTCCGGGCCTGGGCGCTGGCCTTGGCTGTGGGTCGCGGCGCTGGCGGCGGCTTTGGCCGCGCTGGTTGGCGCCGAACGCCGTTGGCGACCCGCCTGGCGCTGGGCGGGCGCCATGACTGCGGCGGTCTTCCTGCTGGCGCTGGTAATGGCGGCGTGCGGCGGCGGGTCCGTGCAAACCGGCAACAACAAATCGGCATTGCCGCCGGCGACGACCTATACCGTCACCGTCACCGCCAATAGCAACTTCGCGGCGGCCAACGCATCGCTCACCCGCACGGTGCAGGTCAGCCTGACCGTGCAATAGGCGCGCCCGGCCGCGGCTACGCTCCGTCCCCGCTGGTCGGCTATGCGTTCGGCCGGAACAGGCGCCCCGGATTGTGGTCCACGATCACGCCTTCGCCGGCGCCGCCGCGGGCCACCAGCAACTCCCGCAGCGCGCCATCGTGCAGCACGTTATTGGCGATCACGCAGTCCCGGAGCCCGCCGTGGATGATGCCGAAGCTCGGGCTCCAAACCCCTTTGCCGCCGTCGTCGCGCCCCGACTCCAGGCAGTTGCCGACGCAGGAAACGCCCGCCGCGCCGTCCAGCACGATCTGCGCCGACGCCTCGCTGCCCGCCGCCGCCCACTTGCCGCTGCGCTTGACGAAGTTGCCGGTGATGGTGAACTGCGTGCAGGGTTCCGGGCCCCGCCGCAAAGCGATGCCCACCGTGCCGGCGCGGTCGAAGAAGTTGCCGGTCAGCTGGTAGCCGTTGCCGCCGACCACCAAAAAGTTTTCCTCCCGGTTCCATTCCACGCGGTTCGCGGTGAAGGTCACCGAGGCGTTCTCCTTGCGCGCCGCGAAGCCGGCGCGCCCGTTGCCCGACAGCCAGTTGTCGAGGATGAAGCCGTCCCAGCCGCGCAGGCTGAGGCCGTCGCCGCGGTTGGCCATGGCCTCGCAGTGCCGCACGCTGAAGCACCACGCCCGGGAGAGATGAATGCCGTCGCCGCTGAAGCGGGCGATCTGGCAGCGCTCGATGCGGAAGCTGTCCTCATGCGGCCCGTATTTGGCGCGCCGGGTGAAGATGCCATGCACCCCGCGCCCCAAATGGCCGCCATCCAGCGCCAGCCCGTCAATGGTCGCGCCGCGCGCGGCCGTCAGGTTCAGCAGCCCCGGCGCATGGGCGTCATTCAGCCGCAGCACGCTGCCCGCCGGGCCTTCATAGTTCCAGGCCGGAATGCCCACCAGCGCCGTGCCCGCCGGCACGCGCAGCTCGCCGGTCAAATACACCCCCGGCGGCAAAAACAGCGCCCCGCCGCGCTCTCCCGCCGCCCGCAGCGCGCGCCGCAGCGCCGCCGTGTCGTCGGTCCGCCCGTCGCCCTTGGCGCCGAACTCTTGTGCCGTCAGCAGGCCGGCTCCCGCCCCCGGCGGCGGGCCGGCGAAGGCGCGGGCGCCGAACAGCGCGGAGGCGCCGCCGACGAGAGCGGTGCGCGCCAGTTGGCGGCGGTTCAGGAAGGCGGCGGGGCGGAAGGCGGAGTCATCGGCAGACACGGCCCCGATTCTAAGCCACTTACCCCGCACCGGCAACGGCGCGAAGGGCCCGCCGCATCGTCGAGCCGCCGCCGCGAAGACAGTGGGATGGGCGTCCTCGCCTGTCCGCCCCGCCCCGCCCCGGCCCGGCCGCGCGAAGCGCGACCGCACGCAAGCCGGAGGCATACCCCACATTGCTTGCATGGCTGGGAGCGCCGGCATCCTGCCGGCGTGCTCGCCCACGCCCTGCGCCACGCCCCCGCGCTACAATCCATCTCGCGCCGTCCCCGGCCGACCGAACAGCCCGCAGGCCCGCCATGCCCGACCCCACCATCACCGAGCACCTCGCCAACGAACGCACCTTCCTGGCCTGGATCCGCACCAGCATCAGCGTCATCGTCTTTGGCTTCGTCGTCGCCAAGTTCGGCATTACGCTGCGGGAGCTCTTCCGCCTGCATCCCGGGCCGGGCGGCGCCGGCGGCGTGGCGCAGAGCGGCTGGTCGCTGGCCATCGGAATCGGCTTCATGCTGCTCGGCGTCCTGATGTCGGTGGTCGCCGTCACCCGCTATCACCACACCCGCCAGCGCCTGCTCACCGGCCAGTTCCAGCCCGCCGGTCCCATCGTCACCTTCCTCGCCGCCATCACCATCGCCTTCGGCCTCGTCCTCTCCGCCTATCTCCTCCTTACCGGCCTAGGGCACTAACCGGCGCGGGCCGCGGCGCGGCGGCGCGTGGGGTAGGGCTTCCGCCCTGCGTGCGCTCGCCGTCCGCGGCGGGCGTCCCGGCAACGTCGGGGCCGTCGCCCTCCGCCGGGCGGCGGAAGCGACCGGCCGACTGTCGCCATCGCGGCGGAGCAGCTGCTTCCTGCGCCGCGGGGCGGCC